>CAJJCV010000001.1 GCA_905182765.1 Cryomorphaceae bacterium BACL29 MAG-121220-bin8
ACGCGTGTTTATATATACAAGAAAATATTTCATATTTTTATTCAAGGATTGGTAATGACCCTTAAAAATTAGTTTAAAGGAAAGTAAATCTTGAAAATTCAGATTGGAATAATTGGGCAGTAGGACCTGAATTTATCCTTATGAAAACGGATTTAAATTGGGAAGGTGGAAATTTAAAAGATGTTAAGTCCCGTAAGGAAACAACTGCTAAAAAATCAAATGATTAGAGTTAACTATCTATCTTTAAAGATTTAAATGCTAAATTATATTTATTATATTGGGGTGGTGGAGAAAAAGAAATAGGTGTTTCTTTATTAAGAATTAAAACAACAATAATATGAACAATGAGTTATTTGACTTTCCTTTTTACAAATGGGAAAAAGAATTGGCAGAAAAACCTTTTTTAAAACAACCATTCGGAAACCTTTGGGAAACCTACACATGGAATGAAGTTGGTTTAATGGCTAGAAAACTTTCAAATGGATTAAAAAGTTTAGGTTTAGAAAAAGACAGTCATATTGGATTAGTTTCAAAAAATTGCAGAGAATGGATAATTGCAGATTTAGCAATTTCAATGGCTGGTTATATTTCTGTTCCGTTTTTTCCAACCCTAAATTCAAAAGAAATTAAAAATCTATTAAATTTTGGTGATGTTAAAGCTTTATTTGTTGGTAAGTTAGAAAACTGGGATGAAATGAAAAAAGGTGTTGATTTAGAAATGCCTATTATCGCTTTTCCTCAATATAAAGATCATTCAAAAATTGAAGTTGGTCATCAGTGGCATGATTTTATTAATAAGTTTGATGCCCAAACTGAAGACTTTAGACCCAATCTTAAAGATATCTGGACTGTAATATTTACATCTGGAACAACAGGGGATCCAAAAGGAGTTGTTTTAACTTATGAAACGTTATTTAATACTAAAAGAATAACTGAAGATGGTAATCCATTGAAAGTTGATTTAAGTGGTAAAAACAGATTTATTTCCTACATGCCTTTAAACCATATATTTGAACGTGTTGTGATTGAACATGTCGCTTTAAGATATGGGGGAACTATTTCCTTTGTAGAATCATTGGAGACATTTGGTCAAAATTTAAACGATACTCAACCTACAGCTTTTCAAGGAGTTCCTAGAATTTATACAAAATTCCAAGAAAAGATATTAATGAAAATGCCTCAAGAAAAACTTGATAAATTATTAAAAATACCTATTGTTTCTTGGATTATAAAAAGAAAATTAAAAGGTGCATTAGGAATGTCTAAAGCAAAAGCTTTAGTCACAGGTGCTGCAGCAATGCCATTAGAGTTGTTAGACTGGTATAGAAGTATTGGAATTTTCATAACTAACGGATACGGCATGACTGAAAATTGTGCTACTTGTACAAATCTAGATCCCTACCAGCCATTAGGAAGAGGTTCGGTTGGAAGAGCCACATCTGGTGTTGACTTAAAAATAAGTGATCAAGGTGAAATTCTGATGAAAGGCCCTTTCACATTAAGTTGTTATTATAAAAACGAAGAAGTTACTAATAAAACTCTAAAAGATGGCTGGTTACACACTGGAGATAAAGGACATATTGACAAAGATGGTTTTCTATATATAACTGGAAGAATAAAGGATATGTTTAAAACATCAAAAGGAAAATATATAGAGCCTGGTGTTTTAGAAGCTTATTTTGGAAATGTTTCAGAATTTTCACAAGTATGTGTAGTGGGATTAAATTGCGATCAACCTCTTTTATTAGCAGTTCCATCTGAGTCAGCTAAAGATAATAAAGCGGCTGTAAATACTAAACTTACCAAAACATTAGATCAAATAAATGATAAGCTAGATAATTACAAGAAGATTTCAAAAATCATATTTGTTAAAGAAGACTGGGTTCCTGAAAACGGAATGACTACTCCAACATTAAAAATAAAAAGATCAAAAATTGATGAGCAGTTTTCAGATCAATATTCGAAATGGGAAAAAAATGACGATAAAGTTATTTGGGAATAGTTAAAATGATTTTTATAGTAATTATTTCAGGTGTTTTATTAGGATTTTATATTAGTCATATTATAAAAGACAATCTAATTGATTCTTACATTGATAAGTTAATTTCAATAACAAAATCAAAACAAATTCCAAACTTTGTTTCTGAAAAAACAGGTTATGCGAAAAATATTGATGTTAGAATATTTTATGAAGACCTATGTAGTGTTGAAAGTCCAAAAGGAACCGTTCTACTTATAAACGGAGCGGCTGAGACCATGATTCAATGGCCGGACCAAATGATTAGAACTATTGTAAAAAATGGATTTAGAGTTATTAGATTTGATAACAGAGGAGTTGGGAAATCAGATTGGATAAAAGATTGGTCAAAGTCTAACTCTTACAATCTTGAAGAAATGGCCAGAGACGGTTTAGCCGTAACTAGTCATTTAATGATTAAAAAGTTTCATGTAATTGGGTACTCAACAGGTGGAATGATTGCACAAATACTTGCAATAAATCATCCTGAGAAAATTATAACAATGACAAACTTAATGTCAACTGGATATCTTTTAGACCCTGAAGCCGAGAAGCCCGACTCTAAAAGATTAGGTCAACTAAGAAAATTAATTTTTTCTTACAGAAACAATGAAAGAAACATTGATAAAGTTCTAAAATTTCATTTTAAACTTGATCACTTATTTGTTGGATCTGATAATTACGTTATTAATTATGAAAAACAGATTCAAAAAACATTATATGAAATCAAATTTAGAAACGGTTTTAATAAAAAAGCATTTGATCAACATAGACAAGCTATAAAAAATTCAGGATCAAGATACAGAAAGTTAAAAACCATTACCTCACCTACTCTGGTTATTCACGGTTCTGACGACACGTTAATAAAGTCAAGTCATTCAGAAAAAATAGCCTCTCTAATACATGGTTCAAAACTTGTAATTATCAAGGGAATGGGACATGATTTCAATAAAAATTTTAAAAATCGAATAAATAGTATTATTTTGCCACATATATTACAAAATTCGTAATATTGATTACCTATGTTAATTAATTTATTAATAACCAAACTAGAAGATTAAATTATAACCAAAACAAACAATTATGAAATTTAAATTTTATTTATCAAGTTTAGTTTTTATGCTTGCCAGCTTTATGATGGTAAACGCACAAACTAAAACTGTAAAAGGAAAAATTACAGATGGAGTTGAAGCGCTTTACGGCGTTAATGTAATTATTCAAGGAACGACAACTGGAGTAATTAGTGATGATGATGGTAACTTCGTCCTTTCATCTGAAAAGGATTTGCCTTGGACTTTGGAGATAAGTTCTCTTGGTTTTGAAGGACAAACATATTTAGTGAAATCTGAAAATCAAGTTATTCAATTAAGCTTATCTACTGGTGAAGCTTTGGATGAAGTTGTAATTTCAGGATCTAGAAAAGCTGAAAAAGCTATTAATGCGGCTTCATCAATTCAAGTTATAGGAGCTAAAGAAATTGAAAATAAATCTGCTTTTAATTCTATTGTTCTTTTAGATGACTTGGTAGGGGTACAAATTGACAAACATGGTGCAAACAGAACAACAGTTGCTTTAAGAGACAATGTAGATTTATTTACTACTTCTACTCTTGTAATGTTAGATTATAGAGGTCTTAATGTTAATGGAATTAACTTCTTTGACGCAGATGTAAGTAATTTAAGTAACATTGATACAGAAAGAGTTGAAGTTGTATTAGGTCCTGCATCTGCACTTTATGGTCCTGGTGTTGGAGCTGGTGTTGTACATTATTTAAGTAAAGATCCTTTCAAACACCCAGGAACTACTATTAACTTACAAGCTGGAGGATTTGAAAAAGGCGGAAGCTTTGATATGAATATGTACAAAATGGATTTCAGACATGCTGTTAGTAATGATGAAAATACATTTGGATATAAATTCAACTTGAAATATGGAGAAAACGAAGATTTTGATTTACCAGAATCTTCAACATCTACATTTGTAAATGAAATAACAGATGCTGCTTCAGGTAGAGTTGTAAAAACTATAGATGGTTATCAAGAAAGAAATTCTCAAAAAGGTGCTGACGCAACAATATACTACAGACCTTCAAACGATCTTTCAATAACAACTGTGGCTGGAATAAATGAAGTTGCAGCAAATATTTTTATTAGTTCAACTGGTGAAACAAGAGCTCAGCAAACAACAGCATTTATACAAACTAGAGTTCAATCTGGAAATTTATTCATGCAATACAATTATACAGACACTTCTAATCCTAAAGAAGACAAATACCGTGGATTCAATTACAGAACAGGTGTAACATCTGGTGTTGAAAGTAAACAATCACAATTTCAGTTACAATACGAATTAGCTTTCGATGCTATTAATACAGGCTTGTCTATTGGAGTTGAAAATAAAAGTTCAAAATTCGAAACTGGAACAGGAACTTTTGGTAGATATGAAGATAATGACAACTTCAATGTATACGGAGCTTATTTTTCCACAAAAACAAAACTTTCAGACAAGCTTAATTTACAGTTTGCTGGTAGATATGATAAATATCCACAAATTGGAGAATCTTCATTTTCACCTAGAGCAGCGCTTGTTTATAACCCAAGCAATAGACACAAAATGAGGTTTACTTTCAATAAATCTTATGTGCCACCAAGTGCTTTAACTCTTTATGTTGATTTAGCTGTTCAGAAAATACCAGGTGGATACGGAAATGTATGGGTTTACGGAAATAAAAATGCACAAACTTTTAATAATCCAACAACAAGTTGGTTGCTTCCAGGTCTTCCTTCTAATCCAGGAATTGGAATGAATATATCTACAGCATATGCAGTTGCAACTGCTTCTGTAGCGCCCCTTTTAGCAGGAACTCCTTTACAGGCGTTTATTCCATTTATAACCTCTCAAAATACACTAGCTGAAATTGCAGGACTTGGCGCATTTTCACAAGGTGCTATGTTTGATTTAAGTGGAAATCCATTTGGACCTATTGATGGTGCAGATACAGCTAAGCTTGGAAAAGAAACTACTTATGAATTTGGATACAAAGGAATGCTTTCTGATAAAACAACATTTAGTTTTAATGTATACAATTCTAAAAAAGAAAACTTTACAGCTATTGAACAAATAAGTCCAATGGTAGCTCTTCCTAATTTAGGAGCTGACTTAGGTGGAGCTGTAAATTCTTTATTTACTTCTGCATTTACACCTGTATACGGTCCAGTTTACGGACCTTATTACGCGACATTGCTATCAAACGCTTATACAGCTGTTGGTAACGGAATAGCTGCGATGGGAGTGTTAGGAACTGTAGAAACTGATCAAGCTCCAGACAATGGAGAACCTAATGTAATGCTTGGTTATAGAACTTACGGAAAAATTAATTACTGGGGGTTTGAAGGTGGTTTAAAAATTAGAGCTACAGATAATTTAACTCTACATGCAAATTACTCTACTGTTAGTCAAACTGTATTTAAAAAAGACGATTTAGGGTCGTTACTTGAAACAGGATCTTATCACTTAAATCACTCTGCACACAGAGCTAAAGCTGGATTTGCTTATGATAATGGTAGAAAATGGAACGTAGGACTTTCTTATAAGTATGACGGAGGATTCGAAGCGAGTCAGGGTAGCTTATTCTCAGGTACTGTAGAAAGCAGAAACATTGTTGATGCTAACCTAGGATATGATATAAATGCTAAAACTAAAGTTAGTATGAATATTGCTAATCTTATGGACGAGGCTTACAGTTTGTTTCCAAACATGCCAACTCTTGGAAGACAAGTTATGTTCTCATTAAAACGTGACTTTTAAGAATTAACAAAATTATTATATAAAAAAGAGCAATATTTCTATTGCTCTTTTTTTTTTATAAATTTTAAAACTTAAATTTAATAGAGCATAATAACAGGACTTAATGAAAAACAATAAAGAGAAATTTGTTGATGTAATAATAATTGGAGCAGGAATTTCTGGTATTGGAGCAGCATGCCATTTAAAAAAAAATTGCCCTAAAAAATCATTTTTAATTTTAGAAGGAAGAAATAAAATGGGAGGAACATGGGATTTATTTAAATACCCAGGCATAAGATCTGATTCTGATATGCATACTTTTGCTTATAAATTCAGACCATGGACCTTTGATAATACAATTTCTGATGGAAAAACCATTTTAAGATATTTAAATGATACCATTTTAGAATTCAATTTAGAAAATAATATTAAATACAATAATTGGATAGATGAAATTAATTGGGACTCATCAATAAACAAATGGACAGTATTTGGATTTGACAAAGAAAAAAACAAGAAAATACAATACAGTAGTAAGTACTTGATGTCTTGTACTGGTTACTATGATTATGAAAAAGGATATACTCCAGATTTCAAAGGTCTTGAAAATTTTAAGGGTAAATTTATTCATCCTCAAAAATGGACAGATGATATTGATTATTCAAATAAGGATGTGGTTGTTATTGGAAGTGGTGCAACAGCCATAACTCTTGTACCATCACTTTCTGATAAAGCAAAACACGTCACAATGCTTCAAAGATCTCCAACTTATTTGATGAATATTTCTAAAAAAGATAAATTCATAAATCTCTTATTCCGTTTTATTCCATCAAAAATTGCTCATTTCATCTCCAGATGGAAATACATTTTACGACAAATCTATTTTTACCAAATCTCAAAGCGGAAACCAAAAGAAGTTAAAGCTTTTATTAAAAATGAAATTAAAAAAAATCTTACAAAAGATTTTGACATAGAAACACATTTTAATCCAAAATATGATCCTTGGGATGAAAGAGTTTGTGTTGTTGTTGATAATGATTTATTTAGTTCAATTAATGAAGGAAAGTGCACTGTGTTGACTGATCAAATAAAATCTTTTAATAAAGATGGTATTCTATTAGAGTCAGGAAAAGAATTAAAAGCAGATCTTGTGATTTCTGCAACTGGATTAAAGTTAAAATTTATGGGAGGAATTAAAATTAAAATTGACAATAAAATAATTGATCCATCAAAATTAGTAAGTTATAAAGGGATGATGTTACAGGATATTCCTAATGCAACTGTTGTTTTTGGATACACAAATGCTTCATGGACATTAAAAATTGATTTAGTGTGTGAATATTTTTGTAGAATTTTAAATCATATGGATAAAAATGAATTAAAATCATTTGTTCCTAAAATAAAAGAGAATAATTTAGAAACAGAGTCTAGTATTGGATTAAAATCTGGATACGTAAAAAGAGCTCTAAAAATTCTTCCTAAACAAGGGAAAAAATATCCATGGAAATTAAATCAAAACTACATAAAGGATATGTTTTTGCTTAAATTTAAAAAAATTGAGGACGAATACATATATTTCAAAAAATAATAGGATATTTATACTAAACATATTTTAAAAAATGAATAAACCACAATTTATAAATGAATTAAACATTCCTGCTGTTGCAGCCCCAATGTTTTTAATATCGGGACCAGAAATAGTTATTGAATGTTGTAAAAATGGAATTGTTGGTACTTTTCCAGCTCTTAATCAAAGAACTTCGGAGGGCTTTGAAGAGTGGTTAATTGAAATCAAAACTGAACTTGATAAATTTGAAAAAGAAACTGGAAAAAAAGCTGCGCCTTACGGAGTTAATTTAATTGTTCATCATTCAAATCCAAGAGTGCAAGCTGATTTAATGATTTGTGTAAAACATAAAGTTCCTATTATAATAACTTCTCTTGGAGCTGTTAGTCAATTAGTTGATGCCGTTCATTCTTATGGCGGTTTGGTATACCATGATGTTATTAAAAAAAGACATGCAGAAAAAGCTGCAGAAGCTGGTGTGGACGGTCTTATATTAGTAGCAGCTGGAGCTGGGGGTCATGGAGGAACTCTTCATCCAATTCCTTTTATAGCTGAAGTAAAGAAGTTTTTCAAAAAAACAATTTTACTATCCGGATGTATCTCAAATGGTAGAGATATAGCATCTGCAAAGCAAATGGGAGCTGATCTAGCCTATATGGGTACTAGATTTATTAATACTAAAGAAAGTAAGGCTGATGATGCTTATAAAGAAATGATAATAAATTCAAAAGCTGGTGATATTGTTTATACAGCAGCTGTTTCTGGAGTTAATGCAAATTTTCTTCGACAAAGCTTAGAATCCATGGGAATTACTGAAGATATGTGGGGGAATTCTAAAAAAGTTGATTTTGGTGATGAATTAGATGCTGCTAAAGCAGAAGCAAAAGCATGGAAAACAATATGGTCTGCGGGTCAGGGAGTAACTACAATTGAGGATGATCCAACTGTTAAAGAACTAGTAAATTCACTAAAAAAAGAATTTATTTCATCCATTAATGAGCAAAAGGATTTATTAGATACTTATAAATAATTTTTATAAAATTCTACAAACCAGTCTAAAGATGTTGGGTTTCTTAAAGAATCTTTGCTAACCACATCATTTGGATTTTTACCCATCAAAATCTTTTTTACAGGTACTTCAACTTTTTTTCCACTTATGGTGTAAGGAATATCATGAGTTTGAAAGATTGAATCAGGAACGTGCCTTGGTGAACATTTTTGTCGAATTACAGATTTTAGTTCATCATGATCAATCTCTGAAATGGATTTGATAAAAAGAATTAACTTATTGTCATTACTATGATCTAAATGAATTATTAAACTATCATCAACATAGCTTAAATCTTTAATAGCGCTATATATCTCAGATGTGCCTATTCTAACTCCAAATCTATTTAAAGTTGAATCAGAGCGCCCATGAACAATAATTCCATCATTTACTGTCTGGGTAACCCAATCTCCATGATTCCAAATGTTATTAAATTTTGAAAAATAACTGTTTCTGTATTTTTCATCATTATTATCATTCCAAAAAAATACAGGCATTGAAATAAATGGCTTAGTTAAAACCAGTTCACCCATTTCATTTTTGACTTCCATCCCATTATCATTCCAAACTTCAATAGAAGCACCCAGCATTTTACATTGAATTTCACCCGGAATAACATCCATTTCTGGATTTCCTCCAATAAAAGCTGTACAAACATCAGTTCCTCCACTTAATGAAACAACATGAGCTTTAGGAAACAGCTTATTTAGTCCTATGTTAGTTTCTTTAAATAACGGAGAACCTGTAGAACCTAAAGTTTTTATAAAAGATAAATCATGAGAAATTAGCTCTTTTGGAATATCGGATAATAGATTTTGAAAAAAAACTGCTCCATGTCCAAAATGATTAATTTTTGCTTTTTTAGCAAATCTCCAAAGCACACCTTTATCAGGATAAACTGGAGATCCATTATAAATACAAAGAGTAGCCCCAATTAATAAGCTGCTTAAGGAATAATTCCACATCATCCATCCAGTGGTAGAGTACCAAAAGTATGTATCGGCTTTATTAACATTTTGATGAATAGACAAAGCTTTGAAATGCTCGAGTATCATTCCTCCTGTTCTATGTGTAATTGCTTTAGGTTTTCCAGTTGTACCTGACGAAAATAAAATCCAAATAGGGTGATTAAAATCAACTGGAGTGAAAGTTAAATTTATATTTTCTTTACTGTTAGCAAATACTGATTTCGTATTTAAATCTAAACTACAAGAAATTGATTTTATTGAACTTTTAAGTTTTTCAACTTTTGAATCTAATGAAAATATTTTTCCATTATACATATACTCAGAATGATAAAATAAAAATTTTGGTTGAATCTGGTTAAATCTGTCGTGAACAGAATCATAACCAAAATCTGGTGAACAAGATGACCAAATCGCTCCAAGTGAATTGACCGCTAGAAAAGCTGCTACTACGTCAGGAGTGTTTGAACAATATCCAGCTACCCTATCGCCTATTTTTACATTATTTTTAACTAAAATCTTCTGGAACTCTAAAGTTTTTATTTTCAATGAGCCCCAGGAAACTTCTATATAATTACCGTTTTCATCTTGATATTTTATTGCAGGAGTTTTTAATTTATGATTTTTAAAAACGTTCTTAGAGTAACTAATCTTAGAATTCTCAAACCAGAGAGTTTTTGTAAAATCATCATTGAATTTATAAACTGTTGTTGAAGATTGGTCAAATTCTATATCAAAGAACTTTACAATTGATTCCCAAAAATCAGAAATTGAATTAATACTCCAAGAATGTAAATCATTATAAGATTTAAAACTTAATTTATAATTTGATTTTAGAAATTCTTTATATTTTGATAATATAGTTTTCAAACTCAAATATTTATTTTAAATAACTTATATCAATATAAGTCAATATCCAATATCTACTCTTAAATAAAGAAGATTAATTAAGTAAAAAGTATAGAGAAATAATGAAAAACAAACTGTGAAGTACAGCTATTTTTAAGTCTCTAGTCTGCTTTAAATAAAATGAAATAATAATAGAACAAGCAACTAACAAATGAAAAACAGAGTAAACAATTAAAAAAGGATCATGTAAAACAGAGTTATCGAAATTTAAAACTACATAAATAGCAAAAACTGCTATACTAAACGCGGCTGCGCCATACATTCTAGCTGTAGTTATTAAGGCGTTATTGGCGTTTTTATAAGCTGACATTAATTTAGGGTTTAGAAACAATACAATACCTACAAGTAATTCTAAAAGGCCAGAGACAAGTATAAATATTTTCATAATTATTTTTTTACTAATTTAAGTTAATTAAAAATGAACTAGTATTATTTTACTATTTTTATAAAAATGATGGAACAAGAAAGTATAAGTAAATTAATTCCTGTAATAGTTCTTTTAATTTTAGGTACTATAGAAGCTGTAGGCGGATTATATTTTCATGATAAAAGATCTAAAAATGATATAACAATTGAATTAGTTTGTTTAACCATTCTACCTACACTGATTCAACCTGGAATTTTAGCTCTTGTATTATTCACTATGGATTCTTGGTTTATTGTTTATGAAGATTATTTTATTAATTCTTATTTTTTATGGCATGTGTTGGCGTTTCTTATTCTTGATGATTTAACTCAGTATTTGTGGCACAGGTTTTCACATGAAAATCCTTTTATGTGGAAATTACATAGACCTCATCATGTTGTTGAAGAGATGGGAGTTTTAGTTACTTACAGAAACGCATTTATGTATTATGCTTTTATGCCAGGTCTTTGGTTTTCAGCTATCCTTATTTTTTTAGGAATGACAGAAGTTTATTTATATTATTTACCAATAAAAATGACAGTTATAATAGCTGCTCATAGCGAAACTAAATGGGATAGATTTTTATACAAATACAAAATTTTACATCCATTAGCTTGGATTGTAGAAAGAACGATATCAACACCTAGTACTCATTATGCTCATCATGGATTGACTGCAGAAGATAAAATTTCAAATCCGAATGGAAACTACGGCAACCTACTTTTCTTTTGGGATATTTTATTTGGAACAGCAAAAATTACAAGAAAATATCCAACAAAATTTGGAGCCTGGAATAAAATGAAAGAACCTTGGTATGTACAATTATTATTTCCTCTAATTAAATCTAAAGATTCTAGAAGCGAGCTTAGTTCTTTTAAAACAAATATGGATTTCGATCCATCTAAAGACTTCAAAGATTATAACAGTTAAATTTAATGAAAAATCTAAAAAATAAAGTAGTTGTAATAACAGGTGCTGGCTCTGGAATTGGGAGATCACTAGCAATTAAAATGCATAATAATGGAGCAAAATTAGCTCTTAACGATTTTAATAAGCAATCTCTTGATGAAACATTAAGTATTATTGGTAATATTGATCAAATTTATACCGAAGTATTTGACGTTTCTAAAAAAGAAGAATTTTATCAATTTTCAAAAAATGTAGTAAACCATTTTAAAAAGGTAGATGTCGTAATTAATAATGCTGGAATTACAAACGGAAGCATTACTGCGGTTGACACAACAATCGAATCTTACGAAAAGGTTTTAGGAGTTAATTTGTGGGGAATGATATATGGCACTTTAGCTTTTATGCCTGAATTAAGAAAACAAAACGAATCAAGTGTGGTTAATATTTCGAGTATTTGGGGACTCTTAGGATCTCCTTATCAATCTGCTTACAGCACATCAAAATTTGGCATAAGAGGCTTTACTGAAGCTTTAGCTGCAGAAGAATTATGTAACAACACTGGTGTAGCAGTTACAAGTGTTCATCCTGGTGGAGTTAAAACTAATATTGTAAGAAACATAGAAGGACAAAATCTAACTGAATTGCAATTAAAAAAATTAGATACTCATTTTCCAACCACTGCAGATAAAACTGCAGATAAAATTATTTATGCAATTAAAAAAAAGAAGTCTAGAATAGTAATAGGTCCTGACGCTAAATTCATGTACCGTCTATCAAGATTTTCTGAGAGAATAACTATGAAATTCTTGGTTAATTGGGCTAAAAAAATGATGAAAATTTAAAAATGAAAAATAAAATAGTAATATCAGTTATATTATCTATAATTATTGGGGGTTATACAGCTATTTCAAATATTAATTCTTCAACACAAAACAATGAATTTTCTATTAAAAACGGAAACTGGAAAGTTAATCCAAATATGGATTTAAAAGACAGTTACCAAAGAGCTTATATTTCAAGAATTGGAGTTTTTGCATTAGATGATAAAGAAGCGCTTTATTTCTTGTCAAGTAAGGACAATGATGGAAACCCATTAACATCAGACTTTGATTATCAAATTATTGGCACACCACCAAAGGGAAGGTATTGGAGTTACACATTATACGGTGAAGATTATTTCTTAGTAAAAAATGATGCCAATATTTACACGATAAACAAAGAAAACCTTACTAAAGACAAACCGATTTTAGTATCATCATCTAAAAAAGACATTAATTGGTTACCCTCAGGAAATGAAACGAAGTTTCATATTACACTAAGGGTTTATAATCCAGATGAAAGTGTTTATAAAAACTTAGAATCATTAGAGTTACCAATAATTAAAAAAATAGAAAAATGAAGAAGATATTTTTTTACTTAGGGATAATAATGGTAATGAGCATTTGTTCTTATAATTTAACTATACATTACATTCCAAATATTGTATATGCTGTTTTTCATTATAAAATTGAAAAAAATCAAAATATTAAGGATAATGAAATAAAACATTTTGATATTCCAAGTGACCAGTCTAGAAATGTTGTAATGCCCAATCCTGATTTTTTATATTCTACTATTTTTTACGACTTAAGTGAAAAAGATTTAAATATAAATGCAAATATGCCTGACTCTACGTATTGGTCTGTTTCATTCTACAAACCAAATACAATAAACTGGTATGTTAAAAATGATCGAGAGTTTGATACAAACAAATTAGATCTTACATTAACTCTTAATGATTCTAAATCAGAGGACTTTATAACATCTCCTGTAAAAAAAGGATTTATGATCATCAGAATTCTTGTGGAGAAAAAGGACAAAGAATCTATAAATTATTACAAGTCTCTTCAAAAAAATATTATACTTAAATAAAGTTTTTTATTTATATTTTATTAAATTAGTATTTAAATACTAATTTTTCATGAAAAAATTAAAACGTAAAATTCAAAAATTGATTGTTGGCTTTATGGGTTCTCCAATTAAAATTGACTCGAATGTAAAAAACAGGCAAATCAAAACTATAGCTCCACTTCCAAAAGAAGTTTTCTGGGACACTAACGTTAAAATTCATAAAACAAAAAGCGGAATTGAATATGTAAAAACACCTGAAAAATGTTTTTTAAATCTTCCTGATTATAATTTTAATGAAAATTATTGTGATATAAATGGACTTAAAATGCATTATATTGATGCTGGTCCTAGCGACGGAAAAATCCTTTTATTGCTCCACGGTCAGCCTGTATGGTCTTTCCTTTACCGAAAAATGATTCATAAACTTATTGCTAAAGGATACAGGTGTATCGCACCAGATTTAATGGGAATGGGAAAATCAGACAAACCGATTTCAATTAAGTACCATATTTACGACACTCATTGCGATAATATTTTATCTTTTATTAAAAAATTAGAACTGAAAAAAATTACTCTTTTTTGTCAAGATTGGGGAAGTTTAATAGGGCTTCGAATTGCTGGTGAAAATTCAAATCTTTTCTCTGGTATAATTGCTGCTAATGCTGAAATTCCAAACTTTACTGAAGAATCAAATCCATTATATATCCCAGAACCGTTAAAAATTAATACTAAAATTAAAAGTTTTAAAAAAGCAATGGCATACCATATGTTAAATAATAATGGATTTAATATGAATAACTTTCAAGTGTGGATTACTTATTGTATTACGACTCCATTTGTTCACATTAGTGAGATTATGGGGCTAAGTTTATCCAGAGACTTCAAAAAAGATCAAAAAATACTTGATGCCTATGCTGCTCCATTTCCATCATTTATATACATGGCCGGTCCTAGAACCTTACCCTCAATGAATGCTGGGATTACTGGTCAAACTCTAAAAGCAATTGATGGGTTGAAAAAATTTAAAAAACCTTTCTTATCTTTAATAGGGCTACAGGACAAGCTTCTTGGAACACCAAGAATTCAGAACAAATTTATTAAAATGGTACCAGGAGCTAAAGGTCAGGATCACGAACAGTTCAAAGAAGCCAATCATTTTATTCAAGAGGATATTGGTGAAATAATGGCAAATAGAATGCATAAGTTTATAGTAAAAAATAAAATTTAATGAAGAAAAAAACTTTAAAAATAATCGGACTTATTTCCGTAGTAATAATATTGTTATTTATTGCCTTACCTACATTGCTAAATAATGCAGGTTTACATCCAGTCTTTGAAGGAAGTAAAAACTACGATTTCAAAAACACAAAAGCTGTAATTATTTCCACTAGCCATAGTATACTAAGTAAACCTGGTGAGACAGATGGTAAATTAACTGGAGTATTTGCATCTGAATTAACCGTGCCATATTATGAATTCATTAATTCAGGAATTGAAGTTGATATAGCAAGTATAAATGGAGGTGAAATCCCTATTGATCCTGAATCATTTTTTTATGCAATTAAGACTAAAGAAGATGACAAGTATCTTAACGATGAGATTCTTCTGAAAAAAGTTAAAAACTCAATATTGATTGATGATTTAGATATAAATCAGTATGATTTAGTATTTATTGCTGGAGGATGGGGAGCAGCATATGATTTAGGTTACTCTGAAATTCTCGGAAAAAAAATTAGTCAAGCCTATTACAATAAAAAAACTGTAATAGGAGCTGTATGTCACGGAGTTTTGGGTTTTATTAAAGCCAAAGATTCTTTGGGTAACTTAATTATAGAAAACAAAAGAATGACCGGAGTTACCAATAAACAAATTAAAGAATTAGGAATTGACTTTACACCACTACATCCTGAGGATGAATTAATAAAAGCAGGTGTAATATTTGAGAGTAAAACAGCATTTAGAGATGTATTTGCTAACCTAACAGTATTAGATGAAGAAACTAAGTTTGTTACTGGACAAAATCAAAATGCAGGTCACGAAACCCCTCAAAAAATGATGGAAATTCTAAATAATAATAATAATAATAATAATAATAGGTAATGATTTATTTTGATGGGCCTCCAACTGGATTTTATGCTAGACGCATTGGCACTCCTTTAATGATAATAGTTTTTATCTTGTCACTAATAAAAATAGAAAAATAATGAGAAAATTCTTTCTTTTAACGGCAATTGTTGAAATTTTAGCAGGAATAGTATTGTTTTTCGTTGCTGATAGAATTCCTGAATTTAACAATGCCAGTCAACTTACTTTAGGTTTTGCTAAAATGTATGGGATAGCCGCATTTTCTCTTGGTCTTTTTGCGTTATATATTTGGAGATTTTTTAATCTTAATAATTTACACAAACCTTTTTTAATTATATTTTCAATTTTTAATATCGGAATAGCTTACACAGTTATTCAATCAAACTTGAGTTCTGGGTTTGAAACTCCTGTTCCTGGATTATTTCATCTTGTGTTAGGATGTATTGGTTTATATTTTATAATTAAAAAAAAAAGTTTAATAAATAATTTCAGTAAGCTTCTACTCTACTCATTTGCACTAATAACAACTGCTTTAGTTACGACTAATTACGTTCTGTTTGCATTACCAATAACAGTAAGTAATGATTCTTTTTTTAGGATAATACTACTTTTTATAATTGTTATTTTTCCAGGAATGTATTATTTAAATAAAGTAGCAAATAAAAAACTAAATAGTACAATTAAAAAAATACTTTTTATCTCCATTTCAGGATCCATATTAGCTTGGATTGTTCAGCTTATCGAGATTCATCTTTACCATTTTGAAATAGGAGTTAACTCTCCAATAGGATTATTTGAAGATGAATTTACAAGGACCTGGAAATATTTTTTACCTACACTATTGTTATGCGAAATGATATGGCTTTCCCTTAGAAATAAACTAAGGCTTGTTTATACTGGTTTTTCAATTATTATAATTTTTTCATTTATATCATTTTATAATTCATTTGTTTTTCCTGACTCTAATGCTGCATTATATCCAGATCTATCATTCAATAAAACTGATAGTCCTAATGTAATTCTAATTGTCGCAGACGATTTAGGGTACAACGACATTTCGTTTAATGGTAATAATTTAATAGAAACTAAAAACATTGATCAAATAGCTAAAAACGGAATTAATTTTACAAGAGCTTATGCATCAGCTTCTGTTTGTGCACCATCAAGAGCTGCATTTTTAACAGGCAACTATCAACAGAGATATGGATTTGAATTCTTGCCGGATCTATTTAATTATAGTCCAAGAGTTAGGAAAGCAGATTTTAATAGATTTGGACATCAAGATAATTTCAAAAAATGGTACGAAAATGATACTCCTACTAACAAAAGAGGTTTAAATCCATTTGTGAATACAATAGGAGATTATTTAAAGAAAATGGGCTACCAGACTTCAGTAGTTGGAAAATGGCATATGGGAGCACATCCGAAATTTAATGCTACAAATTTCGGGTTTGACTCACATTATGGTATTGTAGGTGCTGCATCTTTATACGCACCACTAAATCAAGATAATATTATAGAATCTAGACATACATGGGATTTTGCTGATTTTATAACTTGGCAAGTAACTAATTATCACACTTTAGAAAATGGAAAAAAAACAATTCCAAAAAATTCAGAATATTTAACAGATGTATTTACAAAAAGAGCTGTTGATTACATTAAAGCAAATAAAAATAAACCGTTTTTTCTCCATTTGTCTCATATGGCTCCTCATGGACCTTTTCAGGCTCAAAAAAAATATTATGACCAATTCACACACATTAAGGATCATAATAAAAGAGTTTATTATGCTATGATAAAGAATTTAGATGATAGTATTGGTGAAATTAAAAAAGCTCTAAATGACGAAGGAATTGCGGAAAATACATTAATTATTTTTACTAGTGATAACGGGGGAGCTACTTATACAAGAGCTACTGATAACTCACCATTTATTGGTGGGAAAATGTCAAATTTTGAAGGTGGAACTGCAGTTCCAATGATGATAGAATGGACTAATAAAATCAAACCTCAAGGAAATTATGCTAATATGGTCAGTTTACTGGATATTGTACCAACAATACTAGATGCCGTAGACTCACCTTCTCTAAATAATACATTTGATGGGGTTTCATTGCTGCCATTTATAAATTCGAGTGATAAAAAACCACACAAAGAATTGTTTTGGAAAACAGGTTATATAAAATCGATAATTTCAGATAATTTCAAATTACATATTAACGAAAAAGAAAATTTCAAAACATTAATAGATCTTGAAAATGACCCATCAGAAAAAGTTAATCTAATTTCAAAATACCCTGAAAAAGTTAAAATACTTACTGAAAGTTGGGAACAATGGAATAGTACTTTAAAAAAATCCAAATGGGAATCAAATGCTGATGTTTCTATCCCTGTAGATAACTCTGTGAATTCAAAAAGATATTATTTTCCTTGGTAAAACATTAAATATTAATGATAAATTAAGGACAGAATCAGTTTAAAATCGAACATTATTCAGACAAACATTTAACCTAGAAATGATAATTAGTTTAGCTTCTATTTAAAGAAAATTTATTTTTTCTAGAATTAAAGATTTTTAAAATCTTTAGCTATTTGTTTAGTTATCTCTTTTTCTCGTTGTTTATATCTATCCAAACCTTTTTTTGTTAAATAAGGATAATGATGTCCCATAATTTCTTTAATAGTATTTGAATATTTAGATTTTGAATCTTCTGAAACTTCCCATTTAGTAAGTGAAGAATTAATAATTGCCCAATTATTTTTAGCAAAAGTTAGATACTGGTCCTTATATGCTTCTTTTTTCATAAATCCATTTTCAACTATGATATTGACATAAGTTTTGGTAAATTTTTCATTTCCACTTATTACATCTCTAAAAACTGATTTAGCATTAGGTACTATATTTATAATTTCTAAAATATCTCTAAAGAAAAACCTATAACTAATTAAAAAAATGAGGTGATTTTTAAAAATTTGATACAAAGACAAATGGTCTAATAATTCCTTTTGCTTTGCTTCTATTTCAACTAATTTTCTGATCATATAATAGATTATATAATCCATTAAATCTTTTTTTGTTTTAAAATGATAAGTTAAGTTACCTGGACTAATCTTATTATATTCTGCTATGTCTTGAAGACGGACATTAGCTAAACCTTTATTATTAAACAACAATATAGAAGACTCTACTATTTTTATTCTTGTACTACTCACTTTTTACATTTAAGATTTTGTATAATTAGTATAAAAATACTAAATTTATAAAGAACAGTAATTTTACGTATTACAAATTATAATGGTAAATATTATCCCTGATCCTATAAAATTATTTAATAACGAAAATACAAATAAAATTGTACTGTTTATATTTTTAAAATTCTCTAAATCTTCAAAAACTGAAAACTTTAAAGATTATCTTTTAAAAAAAAAAATAAATACTGTCCATTGGTTTATATGTCAATACACTAATATTGGAAGAAAAGATTATTGGACCAATGCTATAATTATAGAATTTGAAAATAAAATAGAACTTCAAAAAGCTTACGAAAACAAAATTAAAGTCATTGATATTGAAGCTGTTCAAGTTTTTAATTTGTTTCCTAAAAACCCTCCTAGACTATTAATAAATTTTTTAAAATTATTTAGACCTATTGGTTTTTTTTTAGAACTAATTAATTCATCAAGGAAAGAGTTGCAGAATTTAGAAAATAGCAACTCAAATTTACTTCCAACAAAAAAACAAGCTGAACGGATTATAAATGAAAAATCTAACGAAAAGGCCTTTATGATTAATCTTTTACAATCGAGAAAAACAGCTAAATATAAAGACAGCTCTATTTCTATTTCTGGTAGAGAAGCATATTATGAAAAATATGGGGAAATAGCAGCTAAATGTGTAATATTACTTGGAGGTGATATTACATATTCCGGAAGAATACTTGGCGACACTTTAATCGAATATAATGTACCTTTAGATACTAAGGGTAATTGGGAAGCTATAGGGATTATTGAATACCCAAAAGCCATTAAAATGTTGGATCTTGAAAAGATGCCTGGCTATTCTAAAGCTTTAGTACACAGAGAGGCAGGACTTGAAAAAACTTATAATTTATATGCAACTAAAAACTAAATAAATGAATTTTGATTTAAGCGAAGAACATTTAATGATAAAACAAGCCGCTAGAGATTTTGCGCAAAATGAACTAAAAGATGGAGTTATTGATCGTGATTCTAAATGTGAATATCCGGTGAAACAAGTTAAAAGAATGGCTGAATTAGGTTTTTTAGGAATGACTGTTTCTAGCAAATATGGAGGTGGTGGAATGGATACTATGTCTTATGCTATAGCAGTAAAAGAAATTTCAAAAATTGATAATTCATGTTCCGTTATTTTATCTGCTCACAATTCACTAGCATGTTGGGGAATAGAAGAATATGGAACCGAAGAACAAAAGGAAAAATATCTAAGACCACTTGCAACTGGACAAAAAATTGGAGGATTTTGCTTGTCAGAACCTGAATCAGGATCTGATGCAACTCAACAAAAAACTAGCGCTATTGATAAAGGTGATTATTACGTTTTAAATGGAGTTAAAAACTGGATTACTAATGGTAAAAAAGCTGAATTATATGTTGTTATAGCTCAGAGCGATATAGCAAAAGGATACAAAGGGATTAATGCATTTGTTATAGAAAGTAAAACCAAAGGAATATCAACAGGCCCAAAAGAAGATAAATTAGGTATTCGATCTTCCGATACTTCATCTGTGATTTTTCAAGACGTGATTGTTCCTAAAGAAAATCGATTAGGTCCAGAAGGGTTTGGTTTTAAATTTGCCATGAAAACTATTGAGGGTGGACGTATTGGAATTGCAGCTCAAGCGTTAGGACTTACTGAGGGAGCATATGAATTAGCATTAGAATATTCTAAACAAAGAAAAACTTTTGGTAAACCCATAAGCCAGCACCAAGGAATAGCTTTTAAGTTAGCAGAAATGGCAACAGATATTGAAGCTGCAAAACTTTTAGTTTACAAAAGCGCAGTTGAAAAAGACAATGGTCTTCCCTACGGCTACTCTAGCTCCATGGCTAAACTTCATGCTTCCGATATTGCAATGAAGCATACTGTTGAAGCTGTTCAAATACATGGAGGAAACGGTTTTGTAAAAGAATATCATGTTGAACGATTAATGAGAGATGCGAAAATCACTCAGATATATGAGGGCACTTCAGAAATACAGAAAATTATAATTTCTAGACAATTATTAAAATGATAAAAATAGCAACTAAACAGTTTTTAAAAGATACAGGAGCTAATACACCCGTTATATGTGGACCTATGTACCCAGGATCAAATCCTGAACTAGTTGCGGCAGTTTCTGAAGCTGGTGGTTTTGGTGTAGTTCAACCTGTAGCACTAACATCTTTATACGGACACGATTTTAGAGAGGGTTTGAAACTTATAAAAAAACTAACTAAAAAGCCATTCGGAGTAAACTTTACAATTTTTGGTGGAGCCAATCAAAAATATCACGACCAAATGAAAAAATGGATGGATATTTCGATTGAGGAAGGGATTAAATTTTTTCTCACATCTTTAGGAAAGCCTCATGAAATTGTGAAGATTGCTAAAGAAAATAACATCAAAGTGTATCATGATGTTCCAAACAAAAAGGTAGCTCTTGCTATGATTGATTGTGGAGTTGATGGTTTAAATTGTATAAATTGGAGAGCTGGGGGGCAGACAGGTGTTCAATCTGCTGAAAAATTTATTGAAGATTTAAAAGATATTGAAATTCCATTAATATGCGCAGGAGGCATTGGAAATATAGAGGATTATAAAAAGGTTATGGAAATGGGATATGCTGGAGTTCAACTTGGAACTAGATTTTTAGCCAGTAAAGAATGTATAGTAACTGAAAGCTATAAAAAAGCAATAGTAGATTCAGAAGAAAAAGACATAGTATGGACTAATAAAGTTGCAGGAAACAACTCCTCTGTTATAAAGACAAACGATATAATGAGAGGTGGTCTTAGAACAGGGCCAATTATTAATTTTATGTTGAGAAAACCTAAACTCAAAAAATATGCAAGAATGTATTTAATGAGTAAAGGATTAAAAAATTATAGCAAAACTGCGTTTGATGATAATGTCAAGTTTTGGCAAGCTGGCAAGGGAGTCGGCGGAATAAAATCAATAGAAACTTGTGAAGAAATTTTAAAAGATTATAAAATTTAAAATGGAACATAAATTTTTAAAAATTTTATTAAGCTTCGTTTTTATTGCTATTGGAACTGGTATTTGGTTTTCCCAAAACTGGTACAAAATGCCAAAATATATTTCCAACTTCACAAACCCAACTTATGAAAATATTGCAATTGAGTGGGAAAATGGACCTGAAAGCAGAACAAGCTCTAAACCGAATATAATTGTAGTTTTAATAGATGACTTAGGTTTTAATCAAATTAGTTCTTATGGTGGAGGAATGGCAAATGGTAAGTTTAAAACACCCAATATTGATAAGTTAGCAAACGATGGAGTTTTATGTACAAATGGATATTCATCAAGTCCAGTTTGTTCACCGTCAAGAGCATCTCTTTTAACTGGAAGATTCGCTACCAGATTTGGATATGAGTTTACTCCAACCACTTCTAGTATGATGAAAGCAGTTAATGTTTTTTCAAAGAAAAATGAAGTTGTTGATGGCATTTATCATAACGACAGATCAGAAAATATTATTGACATTGAACAAATGGGAATACCTCAGTCTGAAAGAACCATTGCAGAAATGCTAAAGCCTGAGGGTTATCATAACATTCATATTGGAAAATGGCACTTAGGTCACTCAAAAGACTTTTTGCCAAGACTTCATGGATTTGACGAAAGTCTTAGAATGGATCAAGGCTCTTTATTTTTACCTGAAGATGATGATAATGTTGTTAATGCAAAAATTGACTTTGATCCGATTGATAAACTTCTTTGGGGAAATCTGCCATATGCAGTTAATTTTAATGAAGGATCAAGAATAAAACCTGATGGGCATTTGACCGAATATTTAACAAATGAAGCAGTAAAGACAATTGAAAAAAACAAAAACAGACCCTTCTTTTTATACTTAGCCTATTGGGCAGTTCACAGTCCATTACAAGCTAAAAAAGAAGATTATGAAAAATTATCTTTTATTGAAAATCATGAGGAAAGAGTTTTAGCATCTATGGTTATGACTGTTGATAGAGGAGTTGGTAAAATTAAAGAAGCACTGAAAAAAAACAATATTGATGACAATACTATAATTATTTTCACAAGTGACAACGGTGCTCCTGGATACATAGGGTTACCCGATTTAAATAAACCATACAGAGGATGGAAACTTACTCATTTTGAAGGTGGTGTTCATGTTCCATTTATTGTAAGCTATCCAGGAAAAATTCCAAAGGGTACAACTTACAACGGAAGAGTTTCTAATTTAGATATATTCTCAACTTTAGCAAATGTAGCAGGAGTTGATATGAGTAGAGAAGATCTTTTAGAAATAGAATTCGATGGGGTAAACATACTTCCTTATTTAAGTGGAGAAAATGAAGGTGAACCAGAAAGAATTTTATTTAATAAATCTGGAGATTATTCATTTTTAATTAAAGACGGATGGAAACTACAAGTAGATTTAGTTCAAAATAAAAAATGGCTATATAATTTAAACGAAGACCCTACTGAACAGTTAGACTTAAGTGAAACTAATTTTATAAAACTAAATAAACTTGAAGAAATATTAAATAATAAATTATCTGAACAAGTCAAACCAATATGGCCTAGTTTGCTAGACTGGCCTATTTTTGTTGATAAAACTTTGGATCAAGAAGTAAATAATAAAGATGAGTATATATTTTGGGCTAACTAAAAAATGATAAAATGATAAAAGAAAAATTTGATTTAAAAAATAAAGTTGCTATAATAACTGGAGCATCTAAAGGAATTGGAAAAGCAATGGCACAAGGACTAGCAGAGTTTGGTGCTACAGTTATAGTAAGTAGCAGAAAACAAGAATCAGTTGATCAAGTTGCAAAAGAATTTTCTGAACTTGGATTTAGTGCTGATTCAATAGAATGTCATGTGGCAAAACAAGAAGATAGAATTAAACTTATTGATAAGGTAATTGAAAAATATGGCCGTATAGATATACTTATAAATAACGCAGGAACAAATCCTTATTTTGGACCAATTAGTAAAATGCCTGTTGATTTATATCAAAAAACTATGGATATAAATGTTAATTCTGCAATTGAACTCAGCAATCTGGTCTATCCTCACATGAAAAAACAGGGAGGTGGCAGTATAATACACATTAGTTCAATTGAAGGACTCCACCCCTCTCCTTTTATGGCTGCATACAACATAAGTAAAACAGCCCTTCTAATGGCTGGAAAAAATCAATCTATTGAATGGGGAAGACACAATATAAGAGTCAATTCAATTTGCCCTGGGTATGTAAAAACTAAGTTGAGTGCTGCTTTACTAGAAAACGAAGCATCAAGAAATGGTTTTCTGAAAAATGTTTCTCTAGGAAGAGGGTCAACACCAGATGAAATGGCTGGGTTAGCTGTCTTTTTAGCATCAGATGCAAGTTCTTATATGACAGGAACTTCAATAGTTAACGATGGAGGATTAATGAATGCTCCTTTAATACCAATGCACTAAAAATTTTAAAATATGAATTTCGAATATCCACAAAAAACTATTGATCTTATTGAAAAAGTAGATCAGTTTATGAAAAAACATCTATTTTCTCATGAAAAAAAAGTATATGAGTTTAGTAAAACTAATCTTTGGGAGAATTACCCTGAACTAGAAAATTGGAAAAAACTTGCTAAAAAAGAAGGTTTATGGAATTTATTTCTTCCTTCAAATTATGGAGATTTAAGTCCAGGCCTAACTAATTTAGAATATGCTCCACTTGCAGAGAGAATGGGAAGTTTAGGGTGGGCATCTGAGATTTTTAATTGTTCTGCACCAGACACAGGGAATATGGAAACGATTGCAAAATATGGTACTGATAAACAAAAAGAAAAATGGCTTAAACCAATAATGAATGGTGAAATAAGGTCTGCTTTCTTAATGACAGAACCAGCTGTTGCATCTTCAGATGCAACTAATATTCAAACTTCAATTGTAAAAGACGGTGAGGATTATATTATAAATGGTAGAAAGTGGTGGTCTTCAGGCGCTATGAATCCAGATTGCAAGATTTATATTTTAATGGGTAAAACTGATTTTAATGCACAAAAACATCAACAACAAAGTATGATCCTAGTCCCTGCTAACACACCTGGTGTTAAAATATTAAGACCTATGGAAGTTTTTGGAAGTGTAGATTCTCCAGAAGGTCATGCTGAGATTGAATTAACAAACGTTAGAGTCCCAGCTACTAATATTTTACTTGGTGAAGGGAGAGGGTTTGAAATAGCTCAAGGTAGATTAGGCCCGGGGAGAATTCATCATTGTATGAGACTTATTGGAGCAGCTCAAAGAGCTCTTGATCTAATGTGTAAAAGAGCTAATGAAAGAACAGCTTTTGGTAGAAACTTAATAAAATTTAGCAGTATTCGTCAAGATATTGCAAAATCAGAATGTGAAATTCAACAGGCAAGATTACTAACTCTTGCAGCTGCAGATAAGATCGATAAGTTTGGAATTAAAGAAGCAAAAAACTTAATTGCAATGATAAAAATTCAAGTTCCTCAAATGGCGTGTAATGTTATTGACAGATCAATACAAGTTCATGGCGGAATGGGTGTAAGTCAAGATTCTCCATTAGCAGGATTTTATGTATACGCAAGATGTATTAGATTAGCAGACGGACCTGACGAGGTTCATATGTTTCAATTAGGTAGAAATTTAGCAAAACAACATGAGATATAAAGATAAAATAGTTTTAATTACAGGAAGTGGATCTGGGATTGGTAAGGCTGCAGCAATTGCCTTCTCTAAAGAAGGCGGTACTATTGTAGTTTCTGATATAAATGAAAAAAACGGACTAGAAACAGTTTTAGAAATAAAAAGTAACGCAGGAAAAGCTTCATTTTTCAAAGCAGATGTGTCAGACCATAATATGGTTGAAAATTTAATGAAATTCATTGTTGAAAAATATGGAAGATTAGATGTGGCTATTAACAATGCAGGCGTTGGAGGTGACTTTGCAAAGATTACAGATCTTACCATTGAATCTTGGAATAAAACAATGTCAGTTAATTCTTCTGGCGTTTTTTATTGTGTAAAAAATCAAATACCCATAATGTTAAAGCAAGGTGGTGGTGTTATACTTAATACATCCTCAATTGCAGGTATTAGAGGATTACCAAATGCTACAGCATATTCTGCAAGTAAACATGCGGTAATTGGTATCACTAAAACAGTTGCAATGGAATATGCAAAAAATAATATAAGAGTAAATGCTATATGTCCTGTATTTACTGTAACTCCGATGTTCGATCCGGAGGCAATGGATAAACTAAAATCTGGTATTTCAGACAAGTTAAAAGCCAACATTCCGATGAAACGCTTTGCTGATGTTATGGAACAAGTTAATTCAATGCTATGGCTTTGCTCAAGTGAAGCAAGTTTTATAACAGGTCAAGCCATTTCGGTTGATGGGGGAATAACAGCTTAGTCAATAATATGGAGCAAAAAGTAAGAAAGGGCGACGAATTAAATGAAATTAATCTTAAAAAATTTCTGAAAGAAAACAATTTAATTTCTGAGTTAAAAAGTGATTTAGGAGTTTTACAATTTTCTAATGGCTTTTCAAATCTAACTTATAAACTAAATATAGAAGACAAGGAATATGTTATAAGAAAACCGCCAAAAGGTGCTGTTTACGGACATGATATGGGTAGGGAATATAAAGTTTTAAAAGGTCTTAGCAACGGATTTAATAAAGCACCAAAAGTTTATGCGTTTTCTAATGACAACAATATTATTGGTACTCCATTTTATATAATGGAAAAAGTTAATGGAAGAATAATAACTCCTAGAGAATTAAAAGAAAAAACAATTCCATCTAAAGATTATTCAACTATTTCAAAAACCTGGTTAAATACAATGGTAGAGTTACATCATCTAGACTATAACAACTTGGGACTATCTGATCTTGGAAAACCTGAGGGTTACGTAGAAAGACAAGTTAGAAATTGGGGGAAACAGTATTTAAAAGCAGCAACAGATGATATAAAAGAAGCTAAGTTAATTATGAACTGGCTAAATGAAAATCAACCTAAACAATACAAACACAGTTTAATACACAATGACTACAAATACGACAATGTTGTTTTTAGTTCAGATTCTTGGACAAAGATCAACTCAATTTTAGATTGGGAAATGTGTACTATTGGAGACCCTTTAATGGATTTAGGAACGTCGATAGCTTACTGGGCTATGGCATCTGACCCTAAGGTACTAAAAGCTGCTTTTGACTACCCTACTTCTCTAGAAGGCAATCCATCAAGATTAGAAGTTGTAGAAATGTATGAAAAACAGACTGGAGAACCAGTTAATAATTTGGTTTTCTATTATGTTTTTGGGCTTTTTAAAATAGCAGTAATTGTGCAACAAATATATTACAGATACAGTAAAGGATTAACAACAAATGAAAAATTTAAAAAGTTAAATAAGATTGCTGAAATATTATGTAAAATAGGTTGGCAATCGATTCAGAAAAACAGAATTGAAAATCTTTTTTAATGAGTAAAATATATTTATTTAGACACGCACAAGCTTCTATAGGAAAAGCAAATTATGACGTATTATCTCCAAAAGGTGAATTACAAGCCGAAGAACTAGGTAAGTTTTTATGTGAAGAAAATCTAATTTTCGATAAAGTATATGTGGGAGACTTAAGGAGACAAATGCATACTTTAGAAATTGTATCCGATCAATACAACAAAAAGGGAATATCTATACCAAAGCCAATAGTTTTAGATGATCTAAATGAACATCAAGCAACTGAAGCGATGAAATCTGAGTTTCCAAAATTATTAAATGATCCTTATCTAAAATCTCTAAAAAATAAAATTGAAAAAAATCCTGAAAAACAATATTCATACATGATGCTAGGATTCAAATATTTTTTACACAAATGGGTAAAAAATGAAATTATAGTTGAAGGAATTATACCTTGGAAAGAATTTAGATTAAATTCTGTAAATGCTTTAAAAACAATTATATCTGAAATTGAAAAAGGGGAGCAAATAGCAATATTTTCATCTGGTGGTACAATAAGTTCTATAATTGGAGAGGTACTTCAGCTTAATGATGAAATTAAAATTGCTGATTTAAATTTTTCTGTTAGAAATACATCCTACTCTACTCTACTCTATTCCAATGATGAAATCAATCTTTTATCATTTAATGAATTACCCCATTTAAAAGAGGATATGATAACCTTTGTTTAATATTATGTTATATGAGAAAAGATCTAAATGAACTGTACAAAAGAAAAGAATTTTTAAAAGATGAAAACAGATCTGAATCTGTAAAAAAAAGACACAATAAAGGAAGCAGAACTGCAAGAGAAAATATCATGGATTTATGTGATAAAAACTCTTTTAATGAATTAGGATCTTTAATAACAGCAGGTCAAACTAAAAGATTTTCTAAAGAAGAATTGATTAAAAAAACTCCCGCTGATGGTCTAGTTGCTGGTATTGGAAATATTAACGGCAAAATATTTGGTGAAGAAATTTCAAAATGTTGTGTAATGAGCTATGATTACATGGTTCTTGCTGGTACTCAAGGAGGCTTTAATCATAAAAAAACTGACAGACTTATTTCAATTGCCAAAAAAGGGAATCTAGCAATTATATTTTTTGTTGAAGGTGGCGGTGGAAGACCAGGAGATGTAGATTTTGATGCAATTAATTCGGGTGGTTTAGATCTACCCACTTGGAGTGAATATGCAAAATTAAGTGGAAAAGTACCTAGAATTTCAATTGTTTCAGGAAATTGCTTTGCAGGAAACGCAGCAATAGCAGGCTGTTCAGACGTGATAATAGCAACTAAAAACAGTTCTATTGGAATGGCAGGTCCTGCTATGATAAAAGAGGGAGGTTTGGGAGATTTTAAAGCTAGTGAAATCGGACCATCAAAAATTCAATACGAAAACGGAGTAATAGATATATTGGTTGAAAACGAAAAAGATGCAGTAGAAAAAGCCAAACAATATCTATCTTATTTTCAAGGTAATAACCCAAAGTGGAAAGTTGGAGATCAAAATAAATTACATAATTTAATTCCCGAGGATAGAAAATATGCATATGATGTAACTAAAATTCTTGATTTAATTTTTGATCAAAATTCAGTTTTAGAATTAAGAGGAGGCTTTGCGAAAAATATGATTACATCATTTGCTAGAATTGATGGTAAACCAGTTGGTATAATTGCAAATAGTACTAAACATCTTGGAGGGGCAATTGATAGTGATGCATCTGAAAAAGCTTCAAGATTTATGCAGTTATGTGATGCTTTTAATCTTCCATTAGTATCATTTTGTGATACTCCTGGGTTTATGGTAGGACCAACTCACGAAAAACTAGCACTAGTAAGAAAGACATCAAGATTTTTTATTAATGGAGCTAACTTAAATGTTCCTATTATTACAATAATACTTAGAAAAGCTTATGGACTTGGTGCAATGGCGATGGCTGGTGGAAATTTTCATGAATCTTACATGACTCTTAGTTGGCAAACCGGAGAATTTGGCCCAATGGGTCTTGAAGCAAGTGTAGAGCTAGGATTTAAAAAAGAATTAGAAAGTACAAACTCTAAAAAAGAAAGAGATAACCTATATAATAAATTAGTAAAAGAGGCCTATAACAGAGGGAAAGCTATAAATGCTGCATCAACTATGGAAATAGATGAGGTTATAGATCCTAAAGAAACTAGAATTAGAATTTCAACTGCTTTAAACAGTTATTCTTTTAAATCAAATAAAAGAAATAACTTCATAGACTCTTGGTAATAAAAAAAGCCTCGATTAAATCGAGGCTTTTTTATTAAGTTATATTCAACTACTGCATTAAAGAAGCATTAAAATACATAGTAACATTTATTATCTTTCCTTCGTTATCGAATCCATGAATGTAGTGAATTGGTAAAACGATTTTCTTGCCATCTGATTTTCTTGTCATTCTAAATTTCCACCAAGACAATACATCTTTACTTTCCCATAAATCATATTCTAAATAATCAGGGTAACCTACTTCATCAGCAGCATCAAAAGTAAAATTTTTCATCAATTCTTCATTAGCTTTTTTTGCATCTGACAATGTTATTGGTTCTGATAAATTTATATCGTTAACTTCTGCATTTTCATCCCAGTAAGAATACGATTTTTCATAATCACCATTTAGAAATGAATAAATACTATGTCTTACTGTATTAATATTTTTGTGATTACTGTAAATTGTTCCATTTTCTCTATCATTTCCTGGCCAAGCATTATTTCTTGTTCTGTAGGTGTTTTGATTATTATATTCAGCTATATAAACAATTTTACTAGCATCTTTATTAAGTAAATACAATCTATGTATTGGATCGTCAAATTCTACTCCAGTTTGCTTATTAACTGCATATAAATGATCCCATGTTTGAACCCAAAGTTGACCACCTTCTTTATATTCAATCGCATCAGGATATGTCCCTTCTGATGTAGTTAACTTTAAGTAATCATTATTGTTATACCACCATGTCATATTATCAATCATCTGAGCTTTATTAGCTCCTTCATTATCTTTATCCTTACTATTTCCGTTTTTAACTTTAAAATCTTCAGATAAATAAGATGCTGCTTTTTCAATCTCTCCACTAGTCCATGCGTTATTAAATGAATTAACTAAATCAATTCCTGGATGGTCAACAAATACAGTTCCATTTTTTTTCTTCTGAGCACTAACAGAAAATGTAATAAGTGCTATCAACATAAAAGTAATTTTTTTCATAATATTTTTAGAATTAAAAATAAATATAATAAAAATTAATAAAACATACCTTTAAGTATGTGTGATTTTTTGGCTATTTTTTTACTACAATAAAAGTAGCTTTTGCTCCAGTGGAAAGATTCCATTGATTAGAAGATATTAAGTTGTTAGAATCATCAAACACTCTTAATTCTGCAGTGTTAGGACCAGAGGAACCTTGATTTAATGCGGTAAAATCAATTTTATTAAACCCTTTGGATAGTGGTAATTTAAAACCTGAAAAGCTAGATTCTAAATACAAATTGTATATCACAATAGAATCGTTAACCGAGATTCTAACTCTATCTCCATCAACATATTCAAAATCTCTACATAATATGTTCACATAACTAGATCCAGTCGAAACATCACCGAGATATGCACCCTTATTGTAATCGTTAGGTTTTTTATCTTTTTCTCTATTTAATTTTTTTAAATAGATATCACCAGGATTTAAAAAATTTTCTTTTTTATCTAATCTATTAGATGCTAAAGATTTTTCCTTTTTTTTTAGTGAAAAATAATTAGGATTTTTTGGAGTTATATCTAATTTTTTTAAAGCTGCAGAAGTTGGAGGCAAAAGCTCAATTTTTCTAGTTGAATTTTCAATTTGAGAAAATCCAACTATAGAAAATAACAAAAAAAATAAAGCATTATTTCTAAATGATTTGAAGCTATTTATAAAAAAATTAAATCTCATAATTTGTTAAAAGCAAATATGATGCCTTTTAAATAATATAATCTAAAAATTAAGTTAAATTACTTGAAATACTTTTGGTATTTAAAATATGAAGCAAAACCTAGAATAAATACAAAAACACTAGAATAATATACAAAATCAGGTGTAATCACTTTATCTCCACTTGCATAAGAATGTAATCCTGATAAGTAAAAATTGACACCAAAATAGGTCATTAATATACTGGCATAAGCGATTATTGACATTAAATTAAATATCCATTTACTTCTTAAACCAGGAATTAAACGCATATGTAAAATAAATGCATAAATCATAATACTGATTAATGCCCATGTTTCTTTAGGATCCCATCCCCAATATCTTCCCCAGCTTTCATTAGCCCATTGTCCTCCAAGAAAATTACCAATTGTAAGCATTATTAAACCTACAGTTATCGTTAATTCATTAATGATTGTCAACTCTTTTAAATTTAAACCAATTTTTTTCTTATTTTTTTCATTAGTAATTAAAATTAGAAACAACGAAACTATTCCAAGTATCATTCCAAGTGTTAATGGACCATAACTACCAACTATAACTGAAACATGAATCATTAACCAATAACTATCTAAAACAGGAACTAAATTTGCAATTTCAGGGTCCATCCAACTCCAATGAGCAATCATTAGGATCATTGAAGCAACAAATGATGTTGCAGCTATAGTCAAATCAGATTTCCTTCCAAATGCTAAGCCAATCCCTACTGTTGCCCAAGCAACAAATATCATAGATTCATAAGCATCACTCCAAGGAGCATGACCAGCAATGAATCCTCTGGCCACAAGACCTAGGGTATGTAAAATAAATAAGGAAACAATTAGAAACTTGGAGATTGAAACAAGATAATTAACGAACTTATTATCGTAAAATATTTGAAATATTAAAAAGGCAAACATAAGTGTACCAACATACATGTACCAACTGAACAATTTTTTAAAAATATCATACTTATTATATAAAATTTCAGCTTTAATTTTATTTTCATCAGGTAAGATAGATGAACCATATTTATTTTGAAATCCCTTTATACTCTCTAAAATTTTAGTTGAATTCGTATAATCATTAGTTACTATGTCATTCTTTATAGAGCCTAAATAAAGTGGTAAAATATTTTTAACATATAATGAGTCTATACCTTTAAAATCAGTTGTATTTATTTCTGAAAATGAAACCCATTTATTACCAATGTCATTTGGGATTGGAAATATTTTTAAAATTTTACCGTCCAATGCAGAAAACAATAAATTAATTTTTCTATCCACATCTATAAAGTCTTTTTCAAATTGGTTAGGTAGAGAAGATTTATAAGAACTTTCTAACTGACTAGCAAGCTTATAATTTCCGTTTTTATCAAAAAAATCAGTAAAAGCTGCATACTTTTCTTTACTGTTTCTACCAGCAATTTTTCTTATACTATCGTTTCCTCTTTTTAAATAGATGATGGGAACATTATACCAAAGCAAAGGATCTTTAGTGATTGATAATAAAACTTGATCAGCATTTAAATTCTTGTAAGAATCAGAACTACTAACCTTTCTTAAAAGTTCAGAAGCAAAAGTATTTAAAGGTTTCATTCTTCCACCAGAATCTTGTATAACCAAGCTACCAAATTTTAATGCATGTAATTCATCAACTGGGTTATTAATTATAATAGAATCTAACTGTTTTAGATTAATTTTTTCTTGATGATCATGTGAATCCTGTGAATAAACTAATCCTGAAAATAAAATTAATATTAGTGTTAAATTTTGTTTTTTTATTTTTACTTTTTCTAATTGCTTGGCTAAATCTTTAAATCGTGTTTTTCCAAAGAACATGATTCCTAACAAACCTATATAAAGTAAAAAATAGCCAATGTAAGTAATTAATGTTCCGAAATAATCATGATTTACTGAGAGAACTGTACCTTTTTCATCTGGATCAAAACTAGCTTGAAAAAATCTGTAACCAGAGTGATTCAAAATATGATTCATATAAATGTCATAGTCAAATGTTTCATCATCAATTACTGTTACTCTACTCATAAAGCTACTGTAGCTTTTTTCAGTACCAGGATATTTTTCAGCTATAAAATCATTTAGCTTAATTTCAAACGGTAACTTGTTTTCAAGCGATCCATATGTAAGTTGAAAATCTAAGCCTGCAAGACTTATTTTTTTTGGGTCATTAGCAATCCCTTTTGCTCCTAACAAACCTAAAATTTTTGATTCATTTTCTGAGGATATCTTTACAAATAAGCCATCTTGTTGTGTTATATCTTCAGATTTTACTATTTCAAATTTTCCTTCAACAACATGGTCTGGAAAAACAAACTGAAGACCTGCAGAATTATAAAGTGATCTTAATAGTAAGGGTTGATTTTCATTTTTATTTAGAGTTCCTTGGAACTGATCAGCCATTCTCATAAAATCTCCATCAAAAGGACTACTAATAAATAATTCTCCTTCATTCTCTGTAATATTTATAGCACCCTCAGTTGGACTATTTAATGAGAATAAAATGTTATGTATGCTTGTAACTTCGCCTGATCTTAAATAGTGCTCGTGTCGATTACCTTTACTTGCCTCAACTATTTTTAAATATTTTTCTCCAGTTGAAGCTTCAACTAATCCTTCGGATGCATCTTCAATAAAATCTAAATATTCAATAGTAAAATCTTGACCTGAAAACTCATAATTCAACTCAAAATAGTTATTAGTATGTTCAGATAAAAGTAAATCATCCTGTATTGTCTTACGTGCAGGCTGACCCTGATGTTCTCCATCTACTAAAACAGTTAAATAAGTTTTTTCAGATAGAAAAGTGTTTGATGAAGTGTTTTCTCTAATTGGCATTACTCCTTCATATCCAATATACCTAGTTACAAAAGCACCAAGTATAATAAGTATCCATGATAGGTGAAGCATTAAAACTGGCCATTTATTAAACTTTAAAAGATTGTATCTTTTAATATTAAATAAAAAATTTAATACAAATACACCTAAAATAAGTTCGAACCATGTAGCATTATAAATTAAAATTTTCGCAGTTACTGTACCATAGTCATTTTCTATGAATGTCCCTATTGCCATGGCTAAAGCAAAAACAATAAATAAAATAGCAGTAAGTCGAGTTGAAACTAGAAAGGAAATTAATTTTTCACCCATTTATTAGTAAAATTACAGTCTTGATTGTCTTTGTTTATATTAATGTATGTATCCTCAATTTTTTCTATCATCCAACTTTGAATTCTTTTAAGTTGTTTTTCTTTTAAGGCTAATTCTTTGATTTTAATAAAATCCTTTGAATAATCCGCAATATGCTCATCAAACCTATTGCTAACTTTTATTATTTTATATTTTTTCAACCCTCTCTGATCTTCATCCAATAAAGGCATTGATATTTCATTATCTTTTATTCTTTGAGCTTGACTATAAAGTACTGGATCCATTTTTGTTAATTCAAAACGTGTGTCTCCAGTTGTTGGATTGATTAGAACCCCTCCGTTACTTTTTGTTTCAACTTCATCTGAAAGTTCTTTTGCTGCATCTGAAAAAGATAATTCGCCATCAATAATTCTTTTTCTAATTAAGTCAATTGTTCTTTTCGCATCAACTATAGCTTCATTTGTAATCTCTGGAATTAAAAGAATATGTCTAGCATCTACTTCTTGTCCTCTAATTTTTTCAACTTTTGCAATATGCCAACCGCTTTCGGTTTCAAAAGGATCTGAAACCTCACCTTCTCTTAGTCTATATACTGCATCTCTAAATTCTTTATGCATTGTAGGTCTATTTCTATTCAAAGTATACATGCCACCAGTTGATCTAGATCCTGGATCCTGAGAATATAAAATTGCCTTTGTAGCAAATGAAGAACCATTAACAACTATATCATTCTTAATAGTTTCTAACCTTCTTATTACTTTTTTTTCTTCTTCTTCAGAAACCTCTGGATTTATCACTATTTGAGCTAACTCTAATTCTGCTCCAAAAACTGGCCTCTCATATTTTGGTATAGAATAAAAGAATTGACGAACTTCATCTGGTGTGATTTCAATTTCCTCAACAATTTTGTTTTGCATTAACTCTGAAAGCTGTCTAACTTTATTTATTTCAAATAATTCAGATCTAAAAACCTGTTCATCATTTTTTTTATAAAATTCAAGCACTTTCTCCAAACTTCCAATTTGATCAACAAAATAATCTATGGTTCTATCCACATAAGAATAAATGGAATTACTATCAACTTGTAAACTATCTTGTTCTGCATGATGTGCATAGAGTTTATCTTCCATTAATTTTCCTAATAGACTACATCTTGTAATATTTTGAGTTGAAACACCTTGAGATTGAAGGTCAATAAGAGTTTTATCAACGTCTGATTCTAAAATAACGTAATCTCCAACAACTGCCGAAACTCCATCAATTTTTATTTTAGTTTTAAAATTGGTGTTTTCTATTTCCTGACTGTAGCCGTAAGTTGTGGAAAATAAAATTATTAAGAGGTAATTATAAATTGGTTTCATAAAATTCAAATTCATTTTGTTGAAGAGCATCTTCTATTAATTCTTTTTCAAATTTACTAATAAACTCTAATTTCTTTTTATTTAAAAGCACTTGTTTTAATGTTGATTTAATGAAATCAAATGGTGCTATATCATTTTTGAGTTTATAGTCTTTTATATTAATCAAATATAGTTCCAAAGAATCTTGTATTCTATAAAATAATTTATTTTTAACAATGTTTTGTTTTAATCTATCATTTATCTCAGGTAATTTATTAAAAAAAACTTCTTTGTTAATCCATAAAGAATCATTAAAATAATAAGATGAAAATTGGAGTGAAATAGAGTCTAAAAAAATCTTATCACTCTTTTTAAACCTACGAAATCGATTGATAACATCTTTCAAATTATAATTTTCACTATTTATTTTTAAATATCTAGCATTTACAATTTCCTGGTTAAGTTTAAAATTAAATTTGTTTTTATTGTAATAATCTTTTATTGAATTTTCTGAAATAAAAGTATCTATTGAGGACTTTACTATTTTTTCTTGATATGCGTAGGAAAATAATTCGTTTTTATATGACTCAATTAATTGTTTTAAACTCTCTTGCTTTTTATCTCCTAAATTTACAAGAGCTTTATTGAAAAGTATTTTTCTTTTTGCCCAATTATTAATATGATTTTTAACAAAAATGACACTATCTTCTTTAGATAAACCAGTTGGTAAAACGATTTTTAAATCAGATTTATAAAAAAAATCATCTCCTAATCTAGCTAAAACTTGATCGGGTTTTTTTTCAATAAAATCACAACCAATAAACAGTAAACTAATTAAAAATAAATATACTTTCAAAATAAAATTATCTAGAATAATTTGGTGATTCGTTTGTTATCATCACATTATGAGGATGACTTTCTTTTATACCAGCACCTGTTATTTGAACAAACTTTCCGTCATCCTTAAGTTCTTCAATATTTTTACTTCCGCAGTATCCCATACCGGATCTAATTCCACCCACAAATTGATGAATACTTTCTACCAAATCGCCTTTATAAGGAACTCTTCCTACTACACCCTCAGGGACCAACTTATTTGATTCATTTACTGAATCTTGAAAATATCTATCCTTACTTCCTTTTTGCATAGCCTCAATTGAACCCATTCCTCTGTATGACTTAAACTTTCTTCCCTCAAAAATAATCGTTTCACCTGGTGATTCTTTAGTTCCTGCTAATAAAGAGCCTAACATTACACAGTCAGCTCCCGCAGCAATTGCTTTAGTAATATCTCCAGTATATTTAATTCCACCGTCGGCAATTACTGAAACACCAGATCCTTTAATTGCTTGAGAAACCTCATAAATAGCAGACAATTGTGGATATCCAACTCCAGCAATTATTCTTGTAGTACATATTGAACCAGGTCCAATTCCGACCTTAACTCCGTCTGCTCCAGCCTTAACTAAAAACTTTGCAGCTTCAGCAGTTGCAATATTTCCAACTATAACATCAATATTAGTAAATTTTTCTTTTATTTTTTTGAGAATATTTAGCACTCCCTTTGAATGACCATGAGCTGTATCAATTACAATTGCATCAACACCAGCTTTACATAAAGCCTCACATCTTTTAAGTGATTCAGTTGAAACACCAATTGCAGCTGCAACTTTTAATCTTCCATAGGAATCTTTGTTTGATTTAGGTTTTAAAAATATTTTTTGAATATCTCTAAATGTTATTAATCCCTTTAATTTATTTTGTTTATCTACTACAGGAAGTTTTTCAATTTTATGTTTTTGTAAAATTATTTCAGCTTCATCCATAGTAACTCCTTCATTAGCTGTAATTAAATTAGATTTTGTCATTACTTCGGACAATTTTTTATTATTGTCATTCTCAAACCTTAAATCTCTGTTGGTAACAATACCAATAAGTAAATTGTCTTCTTTCACAATAGGAATTCCTCCGATGCTATATTCCTTCATACAATGCTTAGCTTCAGCAACTAGAGAATTTTCATTCAATGTTACAGGATCTAAAATCATCCCAGACTCTGATCTTTTAACTCTTTTGACTTTATCAGCTTGCTGTTCAATAGTCATACTCTTATGCAAAACTCCTAAACCACCTTCTTGAGCCATGGCTATAGCCATTTTACTCTCTGTAACTGTGTCCATGGCAGCAGAAACGATTGGAATATTTAAATTAATATTTCTAGAGAATTTAGTTTTTAAATCAACTTGATTTGGGAGACATTCAGAATATGAAGGTACCAATAATACATCGTCATAAGTTAGACCTGTACCAATAAATTTTTGTTGTGAGATTTTCATAGCAATTAACTTATTAATTAATTGCATGCAAATATACTAAATTTTAACCTTAGATAAATTAAGAACTTTTAAAATTAAACTAATCTAAAAATTAGTAAGAGAACTGTGTAGAATTACTACAAAATAATATATATAAAACAAAGCTCCAATTTATTTATTACTACACAGTTCAATGTACTAATTCATTATTTAGATTGATTATAAATAAAGAACAAACATAATTGATAAATACTTACAAAACAAGCTTATTTATAATTATTCTAAATAAATTGTTTAAATATTTATTTGTGAGATTCAAATAAACTTTTCGCATGATTATAACAAGACTCAAAATTAAGTGAATTGATATTTGTTTTTTGATTAACAGAGTTAAAATAAGAAATCAATTTTTCTGTAGGTAAATTTCCTGTTAACTCATCTTTAGCCATGGGACAGCCTCCAAAACCTTGTATTGCACCATCAAATCTTCTACACCCAGCATTATAAGCTGAATCAATTTTTTTAAACCATTCATCTGGCTTAGTATGGAAATGGGCTCCAAATTCAATTTGATTATACTTTGGGATTATATTAGAAAATATATTAAAAATATCATTTGAATCAGCAGAGCCAATGGTATCGGAAAGCGATATTATTTGAATTTTTAAATGACTAAGTTTTTCAATCCACATTTCAACAATTTCATAATTCCAAGGTTCTCCGTACGGATTTCCAAAACCCATAGATAAATAAACAACTAATTGTTTATTATATTTTTCTGCAATTGACTTAATTCTTTTTAACTCTTCAAAAGATTCATCAATACTTTTATTAGTATTTCTCATTTGAAAAATTTCTGAGATTGAGAAAGGAAATCCTAGAAAACTTAATGATGAATAACTACAAGCCTCAATCGCTCCTCTTTCATTAGCAACAATAGCCAATAATTTAGATTTTGTATCTGATAAATCTAAATTATCAATTATAAAAGCTGAATCACTCATTTGAGGAATTGCTCTTTTTGAAACAAAACTGCCAAAATCAACAACATCAAAACCTACTGATAAAACTGATTGTAAATAATCTAATTTAATTTTAGATGGAATCCATTGCTTTATTCCTTGCATTGCATCTCTAGAACATTCAACTATTTTAATTGAAGACATAGTATAAAATTAGTTTTTATTAACTAACTATCCAGTATACAATAAAGATATATACACCTATCTCCAATAAATATATATTATTGCTAATTAAACTGTAGCCTCTTGAAAGTGAGTTGAGTTTTGAAGAAAAAAGAGAAACCAACATAAAAACTAAAGTAGCTTGTATCCAAAAAATACCACCAAGTATCAAAAACTGAATTTCATTACTAAGATTTGAATGAAATAAAAAACTTGGAAAAAAAGCTATAAAAAACAAACTAACCTTAGGGTTTAACAAGTTCATTACAAAGCCTTTAAAAAAATCATTACTTGATTTATTTTCAGTATTTAATTCCTTTTTTTTATTCCTGTTAATAAATGTTAAAGTAATTAAATAAGAAAAGTACAATACTCCTAATAATTTTATAAAATTAAAAATATATTCATTTTGAGAAATTATTAATGACAAACCTATTGTAACAAAAAAAGTATGAACTAATAAACCAGATGTTAAACCAAGAGAGGTCATTACAGCCGATTTCAAGCCTTTTGATATACTTTGTGAAATAACATATATAATATCAGGACCAGGTGATAGTGTCAACAATAACGATGTTAAAAAGAAAGTCATTAAAATATCAATATCCATAAATAATTTATTGATTTTAAGATTGTAATTTAAGGTTTATAAATTATTTTTGCTCAAAATTTATTAAAATGTCATATATCCAAAATTTAGAGAAAAATTTATCAAGCACAAGGAAATCTCTTGTAAATCATAACCTGTATTCTAAACTTGATTCAAAACAAAAGCTTGTTGAGTTTATGGAAAATCATGTTTTTGCTGTTTGGGATTTTATGTCATTGATAAAAGCTCTACAGAAAAACCTAACATGCGTAGATATTCCCTGGGTTCCAAACAAAAATCGACTTGCTGGAAGACTAGTAAATGAAATAGTTTTAGCAGAAGAAAGTGATGTAGATTTAAAAGGAAATCCAAAAAGTCATTTTGAACTTTACCTGGAATCCATGATTCAAATAGGCGCAAATACTAAAATTATAGAAGATTTTATTTCTGAAATTAAAAATTCAAAATCTTATACTAAATCTGTTGAAAAAATAAATATCAATCCGATTGTTAAAGAATTTATGGATTTCACATTTAATATTATTGATACTAATAAAAATCACGTAATTGCAAGTGTTTTCACATTTGGAAGAGAAGATTTAATTCCTGATATGTTTATTGAAATTGTAAAAAAACTCTCTTTTAATGATGAAATAAAATCAGATAATTTAATTTATTATTTAGAAAGACATATTGAAATTGACGCAGACGAACATGGTCCAATGGCACTTAAAATGATTGAAGAGTTATGTGGAGGTGATAAGGAAAAATGGAAAGAAGCTGAAATTGCATCAAAAAAAGCTCTTGAAATGAGAATTAAACTTTGGAATTACATTGAAAATAAAATTAGCTAAAGTCTATCCTTTAACCGATCTTTTCCTCTAATTAGTTCTGAATTATGATGTTCAATTAGATTAAGAATTTCCTGAATTTTTTCAGGATTATCTTTAGCAATATTAAACTTTTCAGAGGGATCGTTATTTAAATTAAATAATAAAGGGGGATCATGTGTTTTTGGTTCTTTAAACCAATCTGAAGTTTTTAAATGTAATTTAAAATTTCCTAGCCTTGCCGCAAACAACTCATCGCCCTTATAAAAAAACATATCTTTTCTTGGACTTTCCTTACTTTCAAATAAAGTTTTAGATAAGTCAAGACCATCTACGAGCATATTTTTTTCTTGTTCAATTCCTGAAATACTAAGAAAAGTAGAATAAATGTCAAGTGTTGAGCCTATATCATCAATAACACCTGGTTTAATATTAGAACCCCAAAAAATAGCTGGTACCCTCATTCCTCCTTCCCAAGTTGTTCCTTTTCCATTTCTTAATAGACCAGCTGATCCAGAATGATTTTTATACACCAGCCAAGGACCGTTATCAGACGTAAAGACAACCATAGTGTTTTTATCAAGATTAAGCTTCTTTAATTCCTCAGTTATTAAACCTACACCGTGGTCAATTTCTTCGATAACATCACCATACAATCCTCTTTTACTTTTTCCTAAAAAATCTTTTGAAGCATAAAGTGGAATATGTGGAAGATTGTGAGATAAAAAAATAAAAAATCTATCGTCTTTATACTCATTAATTAGTTCAATAGTTTTTTTAGTGTATCTATCAGTAATTGTAGTTTGATCTACGGGACGCTCAATTATATCAAAATTCTCAATCAATGGCACATTATAACTTTTAGAATCAAGTTCATTTCTTTCATACTCTGACCAATAATTATTATTGTTAATCTTATCCATATCATTAGAATATGGAATACCATAATAATAATCAAAACCATGATTTAAAGGCAAATATTTCTTTTTATGACCAAGATGCCACTTGCCCACAATAGCTGTCTTATATTTATTTTCTTTTAGTTTCTCAGCTATCGTAAATTCACTTGATGGAAGACCATTCAAAGAGTTAGGAAAGAGAACTCCAGTCATACCACTTCTAACTGGAAGCCTTCCTGTAAGAAGAGCAGCTCTACTAGGCGTACAAACTGATGCAGCAGAATAAAACTGAGTCCATTTTTGACCTTCATAGGCCATTTTATCTAGATTAGGTGTTGAAATAGTTGGATTTCCGAAAACTCCTAAATCACCATAACCCATGTCATCTACAAAAACAATTATAAAATTTAGCTTTTGATTTTTCTGAATTCCAAAAGAAAATAAACTAAATAAAAAAAAAGCAAAAAAACATGTAAAACGGTTAAACATCATAACTCTTAAATTTATTCTAATTTAGATAATAATAATATAATAATAACTTATTTTTTTTACCTTGGCAATTCCTAAAATTTATAAATTATGAATAAAACATTTTTATCATTAGTTATTATATCTATAATTACTATCAACTTTTCATTTGCTTTTCAAACGTCAAAAGCTAAAAGATTTGCTAAAACAATTACTGAGAAAGAATTAAGCGAACATTTATACACTTATGCTTCAGATGAATTTGAAGGAAGAGATACTGGTGCTCCAGGACAAAAAAAAGCTGTAGAATATATTAGAAATTATTACAAATCAATTGGAATTGAACCAGGAGATTTGGAAGGAGACTATTTTCAAGAAATGACTCTGACAATGAGGGGAAGAAGAGGTCAAAAACCTAAAACTGTAGAAACTGAAAACGTAATAGCTATAATAAAAGGATCTGAAAAACCAGATGAATATGTAATTATAACAGCACATTTAGATCATGTCGGTATTACTGATGGTGAAATCTATAATGGTGCAGACGATGATGGTTCTGGAACTGTTGCTTTATTAGAAATTGCTGAAGCTTTCAAAAAAGCAGCAGATAAAGGGAAGGGACCAAAAAGATCAGTTGTTTTTTTACACGTTACTGGTGAAGAGAAAGGATTATTAGGATCTGCTTATTATACAGATAATCCTGTGTATCCATTAGCAAATACAGTAGTGAATTTAAATGTAGATATGATTGGAAGAATTGATCCAACAAGAAGAGAAAAAAATAGAGATTATATTTATTTAATTGGATCTGATCACGACAGCGTTGATCTTCATAATTTATCAGAACAAACTAATACAGAATCAGTGAATATGACACTTGATTACAGGTTCAATGATAAAAATGATCCTAATAGATTCTATTACAGAAGTGATCATTATAATTTTGCAAAAAACGGGATTCCGATTATATTTTATTTTACTGGAACTCACGCAGATTATCACCAACCAAGCGATACACCTGACAAAATTGAATACGATTTACTAGAAATGAGATCAAGATTAATCTTCTATACTGCTTGGAACATTGCCAACAGAGATAAAAGATTAGTTGTAGATCCAAAACCAGAAAAAACATCTTTTTCTATTTCAGAAGATGATCTTAAAAAATTTCATGGTTTATATGCTTCAGATTTGATGCCACTTAAATTTGAAGTTTACACTAAAGACGGAAACTTAGCTATGAATCCTGTTGGGATGGATCAAGAATTAGTTCTTGAAGCAACATCAGAAAACACTTTCAAACAAGAAACGGCCGGAATGGAAGTTTCTTTTAGTGAAGGTGCTATGAAGTTAAAAATGCAAGGAAGAGAAATTAGTTTTAAAGCTGTTCCTCCTGCTCCAGCTGTTCCTCCTACTCCAAAAGATGTTGAAGGTAATGATACTGATGTAGAATAAAATTTGAATTATATTTATAAAAAAACGTCCTTTATGGGCGTTTTTTTTTATGAAAAAATATCATTTAAAATTCCTGCTAAAGTTGAGCCAGCTTTAAATAATTTGTGTTTTATAAAAGGAATTTTATTATTTATATAATTGTTGTCAATATTATCAATATTCTTGATTTCAGCATATAGAACTTTAACATCTTGATGTGTTTCATAAACCCAATGATCAGGGTCTAATGAAAAACTTGTCTCTTTCAAATTCATTAGTTCGTCAGTCAGTTGAAGGTAATCCATATTCAAAGATTGAATTATATGAACATCCCAAACAATATGAAAATTTGTAGGTTTTCCTAAAAACGAAAGTTTTATATCATTACCTCCCCTATCTTCAAACATGCCAGTATGTAATGGCTGATGGATATCTCCAACTAAATGAATTAAAAACTTTAAATAAAAAGCTTTGTCACTTTTATCTGATCCAGGATCTTTTAAAACTCTTATACATTTTTTTAAAGTAGTTACAATATCTCCATTTGGGTTTTTTTGAATATCAGTATATTCTTTATCTAATGGCATATTTACATAATGCCATGGACTATGTTTTTGGTATTTAGGATCTGATTTGATTTCATCAGCCCAAGTACTAGCACTTGACATAGATTCTCCATCTAACAAATCGTTTACAATGAGTTTAACACTTGGGTTAAGTTTTCTTTCAGCAATTTCTCCAACTACCTTATGACCTATACTTCCCCAAAGTGAAGAGTTATCTAAGGATGTAAAGGATGTAAAAGTTATTATTATTAAAAAACATGTATTAAAATTTTTCATTAAGATTTAAAGTTTTTTGTGTTTATAGAAATTATAACCGAAACGTATAAAAACAAAAAGGCAATTTTATTATACATTTTAGTTAAAATTTATCTGATAGATAATCTGTTCCTTCCATCACTTTTTTTTATATTTTTTTCTTACTTGACATTCTACATTTCTTACTACAATAAACAACATCATTCCAATTTTTTTCCCATTTTTTTCTCCATGAAAATGGAAAATTACAAATGGGACAAGTCTTTTGAGGAAGATTAGATTTTTTCATTAGTTAAAAACCGGATGCTCGTTTGGCCAAGGAACTCTTGAATTTGTAGTCTTATTATAAGGCATTTGCGCATCAACTGATTTCAAATATTCTGACAAAACATTAGCTAGCTCCTCAGATTTTGAATTATTTACAAAAATTAAATTCTCATTTTCAAAAATATCCTTCTCTAAATTATACAATTCCATAATTTGAGTATTATGAAAGTAAATAAATTTCCATTCGCCCTGCCTAACAGCACTGTAACTACCTATTCCAGGTCCACTAGGTCCCCACCAGTTAGGATAATGCCAGAATAGTGGTTTATCGTCTATTTCTTTGTTTTTTAAAAGAGGAACAAAACTTTGACCGTCTATTTCTTGGATTAAACTACTGTTTTCTAAATTAGCAAATTCTAAGATCGAAGGAAAGAAATCATCAATTATAACTGGGTGATTTATTTCTTTAACATTCGTTTTATGAAATGGTGAATAAACAATCATAGGAACTCTTATTCCTCCTTCATAAATAGATCCTTTACCACTTTTTAGAGGGTAATTGTGTTGGTGTCTTTTTCCATCTCTGGCAACTGCACTTAAACCTCCATTATCAGACATAAATACAACAATTGTATTTTCTAAAATATTATTCTTTTTAAGTTCATCCAACACAACACCTAAAGCATGATCCATACTTTCAACCATTGAAGCGTATTTAATCTCAGAATTTTCTAAACCTATATTTTTATATTTCTCAACAAAACGATTGTCTTCCATTAAAGGAGCATGAACACCATATAAAGAAAAGTATAAAAAAAATGGAGATTTTGAATTAATGGGTTTTTGTAATTTCTCTAAAACTTCTTCACTAAGTGCTTGAGTCAAGAAAATATCTTTTCCATGATATTTTTCAAGACCAGGAACAGCCCATATTTTATTTTTTGGATCATTGTTTCCGAAATTATCTAGACCTAAGTAACTCTGCGGAGCTCCAGCGGCATGTCCAGCTATATTAATGTCAAATCCAATGTTTAAAGGGTCTGAAGATGGATATCCAATTGCTCCTAAATGAGCTTTACCTGCATGAATTGTATAATAACCATTATCTTTTAAAACTTGAGGAAGAGGAGTAGCATAAACTGAATTATTAATTGAATCTGAAGTTGATAACCCATTATAATTCCAATCAGGAAATTCAAAAGATTTATGATTAATTTCTGCCGGTTTTTTTTTATTCGCATGAAGAGTCCAATTTGTAACTCTATGTTTAGCAGCATTCATGCCTGTCATTAAGCTAATTCTGGATGGAGAACAAACAGGAGTTGCATAAGCATTAGTAAATTTCACACCCATTTCAGCTAAGAGTTCCATGTTAGGTGTATTATATAGTTTATTATACTTCGTTTTATTATTCCAAAATGGAACAGAAGTATCTTGCCACCCTAAATCATCTACCATAAATAAAACGATGTTAGGCTTACTAATTTCATTTGAATTATTGCAAGAAATAAAAAAAAGAAGAATTAAGACATGAAATAATTTAGATAAAGACATTCATACAATATACGAAAATGAAAAAAAACACACATGTTAAGCTAACTTAACATTTTTTATATATATTTGTAAAGTTAACTTAACATATAAATAAAAATGAAACTAAAAATATTAAGAATTATGGCAATAATAACAGGATTAATTGGAACAACTTTGTTTAATAGATTTATGGAGGGAGGGGCTTTATTTATGTCTCTTGTTCTTGTCTGTTTATTACTTTCAATTTACTTTTTAGTAAAATCTCTTGTGAATATCAAAACAAATATTGAAATTTCAAAAAAAATGCTTAAACATATAAGTGATAGTGGCACACTTGGTTTAGCTTTAGGTGTCACGGGTGCCTTTATAGGACTTATAACTGCTTTTGATGTTCTTGAAGCAACTGGAGAAGCGAATCCTTCTATAATAGCTGGAGGTTTAAAGGTCGCATTATTATCTCCTCTTTTTGGACTTTTTACTTTTTCAGTTTCTAAACTTGCTATACTAATACTTCGAATAATTCAAAAATAAAATTATGGGACTATCTAAAAAAGAAATATCAATCTTAATTGAGATTATATTTTCAATAGTATTTGTTTTTATTTTCCTTCCTTATTTTTATGAAAATCAAGAGATCAACTTGATTTTAATGGATGATTTAATCGGAAAAATAATTGAAATTTTAATATTTACAGTAATTTATTTTTCTATTGCATACTCTTTATTAGAATTTATTTTTAAAAAAAAAGAATCAAAAGATGAAAGAGATGATATGATAAATTCAAAATCGTATAAATTAGGTTATTTACTCTATGAATTCTCTTTATTCATTTTTATTGGATATGTATGTTCTAAATTTCAAAATAAAGAATTATTAAACCTCACTGGAAACCAGGAATTATATAACAACTTTCAATTAACAGATGGTGGAATTGTTTTTTTTGTTCTTGTTCTGCTTGCATTTATATCAATCATAAAGTCATTGTATCAGTTTTACTTACACAGAACAGTTTAAAATGATATTAAAAAATAACCTTAAAGAAATAAGACAAAAAAATGGATTCACTCAAGAAGAATTAGGGACCAATGTAGGAGTAAGTCGTCAAACTATTATTTCAATTGAAAGATATAGATATAAACCTACTTTAGAATTAGCAATGAAAATAGCGCAGAAACTTAATATTAAAATTGAAAAACTGTTCTATTTTGATCAAGAATAAATCAAGAATTAAACATTGTGATATCTGTAAAAAAGATTTTTCTGTAATGTATAGAATTCAATATAAATCAATTAAAGAATGGATTTTTTCTTGTAAAGACTGTCTAAGTATAGTAAAAAAAGACAATCAGTTTTACAAATATGGCGGTACTTGGAAAAAATAAAATATTTCAAAGAAGAATTAACATACAGTTTTTAGATAATCTATAAGCTTATCCGCTTGCTTTTGCTCTTCATAATATTTATCAATAAAAGCTTTTAAAATATCATTTGGCAGCTCTTCAGAAGAAACATAATTGTATTGTCCTAGTAGTTCTGCTCTTGCTTTAACAATTTTCAAATAAGTTTGTCCTGGTCCTTTCCACTCATCAGATAATTTTGAAATTAAACTTTCAATTAATTGAATTCTTTTATCCCAATCTGATTTAGAATTCATTTCACTTGAGTTAGCAAATACTTCAATGTCATTCCACGCTTTACAATAAGCTATATCATTAACAATATTAATCTCTTCTTCACTTGAAGAACAAGAAATAAAACAAAAAATAGATAGAAAAAAGAAATTTTTTAACATCACTATATAAATTTAACTAAAATTAAAGTTTGATATACAATTCTTTAAAAATAAATAGTTCAATTTTTAAAATATTACAATTTAGAGTATTTGCTTTTTCTCAAATGTTTATAATATCATATATTTAAAAAATGATAATAACCAAAGAGGTTGAGTTTAATTACGATAATCAAATATTTTTTAAATTTCAGGACATTGATTTAAAAAGTAATGAAAACTTATTAATTATTGGTAACTCAGGTGTAGGAAAAACTACACTAATGCATCTTCTTGCAGGACTACTTAAATCAAACTCAGGGTCGATTAAATTATTTGACAAAGAACTTAGTCAGTTGTCATCACATCAGCTAGATAGATTTAGAAAAAATAATATCGGAATTGTATTTCAAAGACCTCATTTTGTTAACTCTCTTACAGTTAAAGAGAACTTACAGCTTGCTCAGTATATAGCAAACAAAAATGATAATAATAGAATTGAGAGTATTCTTAAAAACTTAAATATTTTTGACAAGTCAAATAAAAAAACAAACCAGTTAAGTCAAGGTGAAAAACAAAGAGCTTCTATAGCTTTGGCAATTGTAAATTCTCCTAAATTGATTTTAGCAGATGAACCTACGTCTAGTTTAGATGATACTAATTGTTCAAAGGTTATTAAACTATTAAAAAAACAAGCTACTGATTTTGGAGCTCAATTAATTGTTATAACTCATGATAGTAGATTAAAAGAACATTTTAAAAAATCCATTGAATTGTGAATATATTTAAATTAAGTATTAAAAACATTTTCAATAAACCTTTAAGTTCATCTATAAGTTTATCCTTATTAATTCTTGGTATAGGAATAATATCCCTTTTGCTACAATTAAATACTTTGATAAAAGATCAAATGGATAATAATTTGAGAGGAATTGATATGGTTGTTGGGGCAAAAGGAAGTCCGTTACAGCTAATACTTGCTTCTGTTTACCATATTGACTCACCAACTGGAAATATATCGTTAAAAGAAGCTGAAAAGGTCAGTAAAAACAGAATGGTGGGTTCGAGCATTAAACTTCTTTATGGTGATAACTATAAGGGATTTAGAATTGTGGGTACTGAAAAGAAATTCATTGATCTCTACAAGGGCACAATCAAAGAGGGTAAAAAATGGAACAACCCTTATGAAGTATTAGTTGGTTCAAAAGTATATGAAAAATTAAAAATAAATTTAGGTGATGTTTTAATTAGTTCACACGGACTAAGAGAAACCGGACAACCTCATGAAAATGGAGGCTTTACGGTTGTAGGATTACTTAAGCCTTCAAATTCTGTAATTGATCAACTTATCATAACCTCTCCAGAAAGTATTTGGGATATTCACGACACTCATGATCATGAAAATGATGATGAACACGAGCATGATGAAAAAAAAATAACAGCAATGCTGATAAAGTTTAAAAGTCCAATGAATATCATTCAATTTCCACGACAAATTAATGAAAATACAAATCTTCAAGCAGCAGTACCATCTTATGAAATTTCAAGATTATTTAAACTTTTTGGATTTGGAATTGAAACCTTAAGCTATTTAGCCTATTTAATTATAATTGTTTCTGGATTTAGTTTATTTATAAACTTATTTAATTCAATGAGAGAGAGAAAATATGAGATGGCACTAATTAGAACACTGGGTGCTTCAAGATTTCAGTTATCTACAATGATCATTTTCGAAAGCTTAGTTCTAACAATTTCAGGATTTGTATTAGGAATATTATTTAGTAGGTTTGGAGTCATGTTTGTATCTTCGTTAATGGAAGAAAGTATAAATTACAACTTAAGTTCCTTTAAAATTTTAAATGAAGAATATTGGCTATTAGGTTTATCTATTTTAATTGGTATAATATCTTCTTTAATTCCAGCTATTCAAGTATATAAAATGAACATTTCTAAAATATTAGCAGATGCGTAAACTGACTTTCATAATCGTTTTTTTTATATCAACTAGTTTGTTTTCACAGGTAGAAATTGATTGGCTTAAATTAAGAGATGTTTATTATAAATCTGAATATGCTGAAGACATGTATGGCTATGTTCAAATCCCATATTTTGGTGAAGCAGTTGAACCACTAGACAATAAAGAGGTTAAAATAACTGGATACATGCTTACTCTTTCCCCTGATGAAGGTGTTTTTGTTCTTTCTGAAAACCCTTATGCCGATTGTTTTTTCTGTGGTTTTGGAGGCCCTGAATCAGCAATAGAGCTAAGATTAAATCCAGGCTATGACGATTATTTAATGGATGAACTAGTTACTGTTACCGGAATCCTTAGATTAAAAAGAGAAGATGTAAGTAGTGGTGTTTATATAATGGATAATGCTACAGCCATTAAAACAGAAGAATAATTATAAGTAATGAAAAAGTATATCTTAACATTAATAGTTTTTTTAACTATTAACTTTGGAGGTTTGGCTATTGGTCAAGTTTGGACAGGAGATGGAGTGTCCTCAGATTGGTACACATCATTGAATCAAGCACCTTGGACTCCTCCAGGCTGGGTATTTGGACTAGCTTGGACAACGATAGCTATTACATTCTCTTTGTTAATGACTTCTTTTTATTTAAAAAACAGTGTTAAATCATTAAAATTATTTTTTCCTGCTCTTCTTTTAAATATTATGTGGAACCCTGTATTTTTTGGATTACAGTGGGTATGGACAGGTGTATTCCTATTACTTCTATTATCATATTTTATATATGCAATTATTGATTATAATCGTAAAATGCACGGTTGGAAATATGCTTGGTTAGGATTACCATATTTCATTTGGCTAATGGTAGCCACATCATTAGACATGTACATATCAATAATGAATTAATTATATCTAATTAAATACCAACAATAATGGCCATAAATTTGGTTTTACATCTAGAGACACCTCTAACCCATAAGAGTAGCTAAACCGACTATTCCTATAACAATAAATATGAGGAAGTACGTACTCGTTAATCCAGTGATTGTTTTTAAAACTGAAAACTTTTTGACTTTTAATTCTTGAATTTCAGTATTTTTTATTGTTTGGAATCCACTATTAGTTTCCAGAACAATTGAGTTTTCGTTTTTAGAAACTAATCGTCCTGTTAGCTTAGAGCTATCTAACTTTTCAATTTCAAACTTTCGTTTTTTTTCAACTACAATATCATTAAAGTCAACTGATTTGTAACTAGAACAGCTTTGGAATAAAATTGAAGTTAATAATAAAAAGATAATTTTTTTCATAAGATTAAGATACAAAAACATTCGAAATAGAATGCGTCTATTTAATCTACTTGATTATTGTGAGAACCATCACAAAATCCATCAGGATTTTGAGTGTTTCCACATCCACATTTAGGTTTATCTGACATAATTTATATTTAAAAGCGAATATAATATTAAGACACTTTAGAATGAAACTAGATTAAACAATAAGAAATACCTATGGTTTAGAGCTATCCTTAATTTTGACATATTCATTATCTTAGTGAACATAATTTAGTTTACTATAAACAACCAAATTTTTTTCCAAATTAGGTACAGCAGATGACCTGCAACAAGTCCAATAGTTAGTGCTTTTTGAGTTTTTTTTTCTCCTCCAAAAAAATTTAATTTTCTGACAATTAAATAAGACAATAATAAACTAATTAAAATCCATAATCCAAAAGCAGAGTAATCAACTAAAGTGAATCCGTTCATAAACTAAATATAAGAAATAAAATTAGCCGTTTAAATAAACTGCTTTGCGGGTGTCTTGCTGGAAACTGTAACCTATAAAAATGACAAAAGGGACTCAATTTCTTGAATCCCTTGAGGGTGGAAGACCGGACTCGAACCGGCGACCTCCTGAACCACAATCAGGCGTTCTAACCAACTGAACTACAACCACCATATAATCAGGCGCAAATTTATATTATTTTATCTAATATTTCTAATAAAACACTATTGATATTAAAAGTTAGAAGAATATTTTAAAGAAAAAGATATATTTAATATTTATTATATTAAAGATCATATAAATATCTATTTATGGATTTAAATTTTGTTTCTCTTATTGTTATGATTCTTTTCTATTTATTCGCTGGAATTAGTCATTTTAAAAATCCTAAATTTTTTCTTTTAATTACACCAAAGTGGGTCTATAAGCCTGAGTTGATAAATATTATAATTGGAATTATTGAAATAGGTTTAGGACTTGGTCTTATATTAGAAACTACAAGATCAATTTCAGCTATTGGAATAATAATATTATTAATTATGGTGTTTCCAGCAAATGTATATCACTTGCAGATTTCAATTAAAAAGAAAAAAAATATATTAGGGACAATAATACGATTACCAATTCAGGGATTACTAATCTATTGGGCTTATATCTTTATATAAGACTTTGAAGATTATTAACTCCTAATAATTTTTTAGATGTAAATCCTTCTGCATGTTCTACATTGATTAATCTACCTAAGTCAGCAGATCTGTTTATTACGTTACTAACGAAATTTTTATTACTAATAAGTGTTTCAGGCTCACTACTATTTGGGTCAAAAAACTGACTAGAATATGCTTTTATTGCATCTGTTTTAGTTTCAATATATCCTGAAATATCAACTAAAAAATCAGGATTTGAATTTTTCCATTGAATATAATGATACACATTTTTTGGACGCCATTCCTCCTGGGTTAAATCATCAACTTTAGTTACTACTTTTCTTAATCCACTTAAAAAACATGCATCACTCACAAGCTCTGCTCCTTTTGGATGATCTATATGTCTATCATCTTGAGCATTACACAAAACTATTTCTGGTCTGTATTTTCTTAAGATTTTAATTATTTCTAATTGATGAGTTTCATCATTTACAAAAAACCCGTCTCTGAAATTTAAATTTTCTCTAATTTCAACTCTCAATATTTTAGATGCATTTTGTGCTTCAATATCTCTTGTATTAGCATCACCCCTTGTTCCTAATTCTCCTCTGGTTAAATCTATAATTCCAACTTTTTTACCATTATGAATTTCTTTAGCTAATGTACCACCACATCCAAGTTCAACATCATCAGGATGAGCACCAAAAGCAAGAATATCTAATTTAATTTCTTTCATAATTTTTCAAAAGCTTGAATAAGATCATTAATAATATCTTCTGAATCTTCAATTCCAATTGAAAACCTCAAAAGTCCATCAAAAATACCTAAATTTTCTCTTTCATTTTTTGATATTTTTGAATGAGAAGTTAATGAAGGAGAACACAATGTAGATTCTACTCCACCTAAACTCATTGCGGATTTAACTAAATTCAGTTTTCTAGTAAATAGTATTGCTGTATCCAAATCTAATAATTCAAAGGATAGCATACCTCCAAATCCTCGCATTTGTTTTTTTGACAATTCATAATCAGGATGAGATTTTAAACCAGGATAAAAAACTGCTTTAACCTTATCAACAGTTGTAAGATATTCTGCAATTTTTATAGCATTTTCATTTTGTTTATTGACCCTCAAAGATAATGTCTTAATACTTCTCTCTAAAAGCCAAACAGTGTATTCACTTAAGTTTCCTCCGTAATTAATTGATGATTCAATTATTTTATTAATAATAGCCTCACTAGAAGCTAAAGTACCTGCTAGTATATCACTATGTCCACCAAGATATTTTGTAGCACTATGAAGAACTATATCTATTCCAAAATCTGCGGGGTTTTGATTAATTGGGCTGGAAAATGTGTTGTCAATTATAGAAATTAAATTATGTTTTTTTGAAAGATTAGAAATCGCTTTCAAATCAATAACTTTTAAAAGAGGATTACTAGGAGATTCAACAAAAATTATTTTGGTGTTATTTTTAACTTCCTTTTCATATTCTTTAACAGAAAAACTATCAACAAGGCTGTAATCTATATTAAATTTTTTAAATTCTTTAATAACTAAATTTAGTGTTCCTCCGTATATAGAAGATTGAAATATAACATGGTCACCAGATCTAATAAAACTAAATAAGGAAGTGTAAATTGCAGCTATTCCAGAGCTAAACAATAAGGCTGATTCACAATTTTCAAGATCAGCAATTTTTTTTGATAAAGCTTTTTGATTTGGTGTATTAAAATATCTAGGATATTTATCATCTTCAACATCTACAAAATCATAAGCAGTAGAGGGGAAAAGTGGAGAGGTTGCACCTTTAAAACGATCATCAATTAATTCTCCTGAATGAACACATTTGGTACTTACTCCATTTTTTTTTTTCATTTAATTAAGTTTTAATCCACTGAATGACAGATGGATCATCTGGTTTAGTTCTTGGTGAAATTATTTTTTCAAGATAACCATTTTCATTAATTAAATATTTTTGAAAATTCCATTTAACTGAAGAATCTTTATAACCATTCTTGTTTTTACTAGTTAAAAACTTGTAAAGTGGGTGCATGTCAGAACCCTTTACAGAAATTTTTTCCATCATTGGAAAACTTACACCATAATTTTTAAGACAAAATGCTGCAATATCTTCATTTGAGCCTGGTTCTTGCCATAAAAAATTATTAGCAGGAAAACCAATAATAACAAAATTATCAGATTTATAATCCTTATACATTTTCTCAAGAATTTCATATTGGTACGTTAAACCACACTTTGATGCAGTATTAACTACCATGATTTTCTTACCTTTTAAACTAGACATACTAAAAGTTTCGCCATTTAAATCTGTAAGTTTAAATTGATGAATGCTTTGTTTAACAGTAGATATTTCATCTGGTTCTTGAGCACCACAAGAGAAAGTAAATATTCCCATAAATAAAAAAATTAATTTTTTCATACCAATTATATAACACAAAACTCATGCCATAATATTATTACTCAATTTCAGCAGAAAGCCCAGCTTGTAATAATTCGGTACACATCGGTTTCAAATCAGAGTAAGATCCAGTCTTAACACTACATTTACCTTTATAATGAACTATCAAGGAACACTGCTCTGCTTGCTCTAAAGTATGATCGCAAACGCTTATTAAAGTATTAATAACATGATCAAATGTGTTCACATCATCATTATAAAGAATGATTTCATTTTCGTTCATTAAATCAGTCTCTGAAAGTTGCTGTTCAGATATTTTTTCTTTTGTTCCCAAACTACTTTTAATTTATATAAAAAACTTAGCTATTTGCCTTAATTATTTCAATAAAATCATGTGCTTTTAAAGCAGCTCCTCCAATCAGACCACCATCAACATCCTTTTTATCAAAAATTTCAACAGCATTAGAAGGCTTAACACTGCCCCCATATAAAATAGATATATTATCGGCAACTTCAGAATTAAACTTCTCAGAAATATAGTTTCTAACAAACTCATGTATTTCTTGAGCTTGTTCTGCTGATGCTGTTTCACCCGTTCCAATAGCCCAAACAGGTTCATAAGCTAAAACAATATTTTTCCATGAACTTGATTCCAATTTCATAACAGTGTTATCCAATTGACTTTTAACAACATCAAAATGAGAATTAGATTTTCTATCTTTTAATTCCTCACCAAAACAAAAGATTATATCCATATTACTTTTCAATGCAATATTAATTTTTTTAAAAAGTAGAACATCGTCTTCATTATAAATTGCTCTTCTCTCTGAATGACCAATTAAGGTGGTATTAATTCCAATACTTTTTAACATATCTATCGAAACCTCGCCAGTGAAAGCTCCGGATTTATTATCATTAATATTTTGAGATATAACCTCTATACTATGATCTCCAACCTGATCAACTGCAGTTTTTAGAAAAGGGAAAGAAGGGGCTATCAGTACTTTAACATCTACATTACCTAAATTCTGTTTTAAATCATTGATTAAATCAATGGTTTCTTTTAAATCATTATTCATTTTCCAATTACCAGCTACTATTTTTCTTCTCATTTTATATTTTTAAAAATTATTTTTTGTTCTTGGATCTAACCAAGTATAAATTATATCAACAAATATATTGATCATTATGAATATTATAGAAATTGTAAGCACTGATCCAATTAAAACCGGAACATCTAATTTATTTAAAGCGTCTACAATTTCTTTTCCTAAGCCATTCCATCCAAATATATATTCTACAAAAACAGAACCTGCAAGCATACTTGCAAACCATCCTGATAATGCTGTAACAACTGGGTTTAATGAGTTTTTAATGGCATGATTTTTAATAACATTATACTTTGACAAACCCTTTGAATATGCAGTTGTAATATAATTTTTAGAAAGAACTTTCAATAATGAATTTCTCATCATTTGAGAAATTACCGCTATTGGTCTAATTCCTAACACTATTGAGGGCAGAATAAGGTTTTTTAACTGTAGTTTCATTTGCTCACCGTAATCATCAAGTTCATATAAGCTTCCAGTCATATTTAGCCCAGTAAATTCGCTTAAAACAAATCCAAATATCCAGGCGAAGATTATCGCACTAAAAAAAGAAGGAATACTCATCCCCAAAGTGCTTGTCACTTGAATTAAATAATCTATCCAAGTATTTTTATTTAAAGCAGCAATTATACCCAAAAACAATCCTAAAAATACTGCAATTAAAATAGAAGCAAAAGCTAAAACAAAAGTATTAGGCAATGTATTTTTAATTATTTCTATAACAGATACTCCGTTTTTTTGATAAGAGTCTCTCAAGTAAGGAGTTTTTAATACTAAAAAAGAATTTTTATTCTCAAAAATATTTAAGTAGTTGTATTTTTTTTCTTTTAAAAAAGAAATGTTTTCAGGATCTTTTGAATGAAATGAAATTATTGATAAATCGTTTAAATAATACAAATACTGATTAAAAACTGGTTTATCAAAACCATATTTTTTTTTTAAAACAAGTAATTGTTCAGAGTTTTCATTTTGACCAAGCATCATTTGAGCGGGGTCACCAGGAAGAATGTTAAATAGGAAAAAAATTATAGTAACTACACCAAAAAGAGTTATTAATATGTTACCTAATTTTTTCCAAAACCAAAACATAATTATTTATTTGTCTTGTAAATGAATCAATGCAAATACAGAATAGTTTATCATATCTTGATAATTTGCATCTATTCCTTCACTAACTAAAGTTTTACCTTGATTATCTTCAATTTGCTTAATTCTCAATATTTTTTGAATAATTAAATCTGTTAATGAACTTACTCTCATTTCTCTCCATGCCTCTCCATAATCATGATTCTTATTTTCCATTAAACTTTTAGTTTTTGCAAAATTAAAATCATAAAGTTTGATAGCTTGTTCCAAATTTAAATCAGGAGATTCTACAACACCTTTTTCAATTTGAATTAATGACATTAAAGAGTAATTAATAATACCTATGAACTCTGAAAATTCACCTTCATCGACTTTTCTTTCCTTATTAGTTTGTAAACCTCTAATGCGTTGAGCTTTAATGAAAATTTGATCAGTTAAAGAAGTTAGTCTTAAAATTCTCCATGCACTTCCATAATCAATCATTTTCTTCTTAAAAAGATCTCTACAAATTGTAATAACTTGATCGTATTGTGATGACGTATTTTCTGCCAATTATTATTTTTTCTATAAATTTCGTTGAAAAAATTGAATTAGGTAGATTACTTTTGTGAAAAGTTATTAAAAAAATCATGATTTTAAATATTAAAGGATCTCTTCTAGACTTATCAAGTCCTAAAATCATGGGGATTTTAAATGTTACTCCTGATTCATTTTATGATGGAGGAGTTTATTCTAACGAAAATGAAATATTAAAGCAAGCTGAGAAAATGATTTTAGATGGAGTTGATATTATTGACATCGGAGGATATAGTTCTAAACCAGGAGCAAAAAAAATAACTATAAAGGAAGAAGAAAAAAGAGTATTACCAATTATTAAACTTATTTATAAAACATTTAAAAAAACTATTATATCGGTTGACACTTTTAGAAGTGAAATTGCAGAAAAATCTATTAACGCTGGAGCTTCAATAATAAATGATATTTCAGGCGGTGATTTTGATAATAATATTTATAAAATAGCAGAGAGATACAAAGCTCCTTATATAATGATGCATATGAAAGGAGATCCTTCAAATATGCAAATAAATCCTACTTATCAAAATATTAATTATGAAATCATAAAAAATTTATCAAAAAAAATAGATTTTGCACAAAAAAAAGGAGTTTGTGATATTATAATCGACCCTGGTTTTGGATTCGGAAAAACTATTGAACATAATTATCAAATATTAAATAATTTGAAACTATATAAGGTTTTACACAAGCCTATATTAATTGGGGTTTCAAGAAAATCAATGATTTATAAGCTTTTAAAAACAGATCCTTCAAAAGCATTAAATGGGACTACTGCCTTGAACACTATAGCATTAATTAATGGTGCTAACATATTAAGAGTTCATGACGTAAAGCAGGCAAACGAAGTAATTAAACTGTGTGGTTTTTTAAAAGAAAACGTTTAAAACAATTTTAACTAATTTTGTAGTGATTTGGAAGATATACTTAACATAACTAAAAACTTCATAATACCATTTTTAGATATTATTCTAGTTGGAATAATGCTATACTATGTGTATAAGTTAGTTAAAGGAACTGCTGCTATAAATATTTTTTTAGGTTTTGTAATAATTTATATTATCTGGTGGTTAACCGAACTTGTTAATATGCGGATATTAAGTAATATTCTAGGGGGTTTTATTAGTGTAGGAGTAATTGCAATCATTGTAGTTTTTCAACAAGAAATAAGAAAATTTCTGCTTTTACTTGGTTCTTCAAATATTACTAATAACAAGAATATCCTAAAGAAATTTAATTTATTCTTTAAAATTTCTAACGAACAAAGTAGTATGGATTTTGATGAGTTTATTATTGCTTGTGAAAATTTAAAAAAAAATAAAACAGGTGCTCTTTTTGTAATCGAAAGAAATAATAGTTTAGATTTTGTAAGAACTAGTGGAGATGAACTTTACGCTACTATTTCTAGTCCAATTATTGAAAGTATTTTTTATAAAAACAGTCCGCTTCATGATGGTGCAGTTATAATTGAAGGGAATTACATAACTGGATCCAGAGTTATTCTTCCTGTAACAGATAATCAAAATATTAATTCAAGGCTTGGTCTTAGACATAGAGCAGCTATAGGAATTACAGAAAAAACTGATGCTTTAGCTATAGTTATTTCAGAAGAGAATGGTAAATTATCTTTAATTAAAAACGGAGAGCTTATCCCAATTAAAAATAGTGAGATTTTAAAATCTAACCTTGAGACTGAACTACAGTAGCTTTTTCTTTTTTAAATTGAATTTCATACAAACCTTTATAATACCCATCTTTCTTTGATATTAATTCCTTGTGTGTTCCGTTTTCTACCAAAACACCTTGATTCATAACAAAAATTCTATCAGAATTTAAAATTGTAGATAACCTGTGAGCAATTATAATCGATGTTTTGTTCTGAGTAATTTTTGCGGTTGCATTTTGAATCAATTCTTCAGAATTTGAATCTATACTAGAGGTTGCTTCATCAAGTATTAAAATTGATGGATTTTTAATATATGCTCTTAAAAAAGAAATCAATTGCCTTTGACCTTGAGACAACATTACTCCCCTTTCCTTTACATTATAATTATAACCGTTAGGCAAAGATATAATGAAATCATGAATTCCAATTTTTTTTGCAGCGCTTACAACACTCTCAAAAGAAATGGATAAATCCCAAAGAGTAATATTATTTAAAATAGTATCAGCAAAAAGAAATACATCTTGTAATACTAAAGCAGTTCGACTTCTAAGAGATTTTAATTTATAATCTTTTATATTTTGATTCGCAATAAAAATTGATCCTTCTTGAGCATCATAAAATCTAGATATTAAATTAACAATTGTAGTCTTTCCAGATCCAGTAGAACCAACAATTGCAATTTTTTCACCGTTTTTAATATTAAAAGAAAGATTTTTAATTACTTTTTCATTTTCAACATATGAAAAGCTAATATTTTCAAATACTATATTACCATTTATTAAGTCTTCATTTTTAGTGCCTAAATCAGAAATACTGCTTCTTGTATCAATTATTTTAAAAATTCTATTTGCAGCAACCATACCCATTTGTAATGTATTAAACTTATCTGCTATTTGACGCAATGGCCTAAATAGCATTTGAGATAGTTGTATAAATAAAAATATAGTTCCAAGTGTTATTGATGAATTTTCTAAAACAGCATTTAGACCACCAAACCAAACAATCAAACCTATAGTAACAGATGTAGAAAGTTCTGCAATTGGAAAAAATATTGAATTATACCAAACTGTTTTCAACCAAGCTTTTTTATGTTTTTCATTAATTTTAACAAAATTATCATACTCAATTTTTTCTCTATTGAACAATTGAACGATTTTCATTCCAGTAATTCTCTCTTGGACAAAAGAATTTAAATTAGCTACCTCAGATCGAACTTCATTAAATGCAATTTTCATTGACTTCTGAAATTTTCTTGTGGCAAAAAGAATGAAAGGCAAAATAATAAAAATTGTTAAAGATAATTTCCAGCTTAAAAAAAGCATTACAATAATTACTAAAAACATTTGCATCAGATCTGCAGCTATCATAAACAGACCCTGACTAAAAATACTTGCAATTGTTTCCATATCATTAACAGCTCTTGTAACTAGACGTCCGACTGATGACTTATCAAAATATGACATTTTAAAATCAAGAATATGTTTGAACAACTGGACTCGAATATCATAAATAACTTTTTGACCGAGTAAATTGGCATAATAACTAAATAAAAACATAAAAAGAACAGTAAGCATTAAATTCAAAAACATAATAATTATCAAAAAAATAAAATCTTGATATTTACCTAATGCTAAATAATCATCAACGGCTACCTTAATCAAATAAGGAGTTAATGTAGAAAAAATAGAAATTAATAATGCTGAAATTGCTACAAAAACAAATACAGTTCTATAAATTAAAACATACTCTAAAAGTCTTTTAAAAAGTTTTACATCTAGAAGGTTAGAGTTTTTAGTCATTAAATAATGAATCTGCTGGATAAATAATATTTGTTAAATATAAACCTTGTGCTGGAACTGAATAACCTGCAACTTCTCTATCTTTACTATTAATTACCTTATCCAAGTGAGAAATTTCATACTTACCTTCTCCAATTTCTATTAAAGTTCCGACAATAGCTCGTACCATATTTCTTAAAAAACGGTTTGCTGAGATTTCAAAAACCCAGTGATTTTCTTTAAAACTCCATTGAGCATCAGTAATATTACAATCAAAAGTATGCACGTCAGTATTAGATTTAGAAAAAGACTTAAAGTTTTTATAGTTATAAAGTTTCAAAGCTGCCAAATTCATTTTATAAAAATCAATTTCCTTTTTTAAATAATAAGAGTTATTAAATAAAAAAGGGTTTTTAAAAGTATTAAGTTTGTATTGATACGTTCTACTTAATGCATCAAACCTTGCATGAAAATCATCTTTTACTTTATATATTTTATTGATTGATATATCTTTTGGTAAAAAAGAATTTGATTTATAAATAAAATCAGATTTTTCTATTATTGATTTATTGAAATCAAAGTGTGCACAAAAATAAGAAGCGTGAACGCCAGTATCTGTTCTACCTGCCCCTACAATACTAATTTTTTCGTTTAAAATAGTAGAAAGACAATTCTCAATTGTTTCTTGAACTGAAACCGAATTAGGTTGTATTTGCCAACCGTGATAGTTAGCTCCATTAAAAGATAATTCTAATAAATATCGCAAGAGAAATACTACTTTTGTTTAAAACAAATATACCTTAATAAGAAAGTCAAAAAAATATTTAATTGAAAAAAATTCTATTATTATCAGACACACATAGCTTTATTGATGATGGCATATTAAAATATGCAAAAAAAGCTGATGAGATATGGCATGCAGGTGATATAGGAAATATAGATGTTTACGATAAACTAGAAAAAATTACAAAGACTAGAGCAGTATATGGAAATATTGATGATTATGTTATTCGTTCTGCAATTAAAGAGGTGAATACATTTATTTGTGAAAAAGTAAAAGTTTCAATGATTCATATCGCAGGAAAACCACCTTATTACAACAGAAAAAGTAAATTGATAATTCGACAAGAAAAACCAAAAATTTTTATTTGTGGGCATTCACATATTTTGAAAGTTGAATTTGATAAAGTCAATAATGTTTTATTTATGAATCCTGGTGCTGCAGGAAGACATGGATTTCATAAAAAAAGAACCATGATTAGATTCGAAATAAACGAAGAAAAAATTGAAAACATGGAAATAATAGAACTAGGTAATAGATCTAAATTACCTCAATCTATTTGATGAGCTTATTATCGCCTGATCTTTTTTAATTGATCGAATAGACATGATTATTAAAACAAACGAAATTATAAAATAAATAAGTCCGAGATCTGAAAGTGAAGTTTCTAAAGATCTTTCATCAAATAAATTTATTAATCCAAAAATCATAGTTAAAAATAAAATTCTCAATATAATTATTTGAACTTTTGAATGTTTAAATAAAAAAAGGTTAATCAAAACAATGAATGAAATAATTTCTGAAAAGAAATAATCAGTAATATATATTCTGTAATATCCAAAGTAAGATTCTGGAATAGAACTGGGAGGATCGCTATCTATAGAAATGATTAAAATTATATTTATTAAAGCCAACAAAAACATAAATATAGATTGAATTCTTTGAATCATATTATCATTAATTTTATGTAAAATTACTAAATAAATGTGTTTTAATAAATAGTTTGTATATTTACGTTGATTATCATAATCATTCCCACAATATCATATAACGAATTACATTCCTCAACATATTAAAATAAACTTAAACAATACAAATGTTTGAAATATCCGCATTAAAAGAAAAAAAGATTGCTGAACTACAAGAAATAGCATCTAAACTTGGCATTGATAAGATTACTGGATTAAAAAAAATAGATCTAGCCTATAAAATTATTGATCATTATGCTGTAAATCCTAGTACAGCTAAAGATGAAAAGAAACTTGAAACAAACATTTCTTCAGAAAAGAAAGATTCAAAAAATGAAATTAAAAAAGAGGTTGTAAAACCAAAAGAAGCTTCTAAGGAATCTTTACCAGTAAAAGATAATAAACTTCCTCACAAACCTAATAAGTTTGTTAGAAAAGAAAGAAATTTTAATCAGGATAATCGAAATAGATATAAAGAAGCTGACTTTGAATTTGATGGAATAATCGAAAGTGAAGGAGTTTTAGATATTATGCAAGAAGGATATGGATTTTTAAGATCGTCTGATTATAACTATTTAACTTCTCCTGACGATATTTATGTTTCTCAATCTCAAGTTAGATTGTTTGGTTTAAAAACTGGAGACACCGTATTAGGGCATGTAAGACCACCTAAAGAGGGAGAGAAATATTTCCCTTTAATTAAAGTTTCTTTAATAAATGGTTTAAGTCCTAATATTGTTAGAGACAGAGTATCATTTGAACATCTAACTCCTTTGTTTCCAGATGAAAAATTTAATATTGCTGAAAAAAGCAGTACAATTTCAACTCGAATAATGGATTTGTTTTCCCCAATTGGAAAGGGACAAAGAGGAATGATAGTTTCTCAACCTAAAACTGGTAAAACAATGTTATTAAAGGATGTTGCAAATGCAATTGCAGCTAATCATCCTGAAGTTTATCAAATAATACTTTTAATTGATGAAAGACCTGAAGAAGTTACTGATATGCAAAGAAATGTAAAAGGTGAGGTAGTAGCCTCTACTTTTGATGAGCCTGCTGACAGGCATGTAAAAGTGGCTAATATTGTTTTAGAAAAAGCTAAAAGATTAGTTGAATGTGGCCATGATGTAGTAATTCTTTTAGATTCTATAACTAGACTTGCTAGAGCATATAATACTGTCCAACCGGCTTCTGGGAAAATATTAAGTGGTGGTGTAGATGCTAATGCTCTTCACAAACCTAAAAGATTTTTTGGAGCTGCAAGAAATATTGAAGGAGGTGGATCTCTTTCTATAATAGCTACTGCATTAACTGAAACGGGTTCTAAAATGGATGAGGTGATTTTTGAAGAATTCAAAGGGACAGGTAATATGGAACTTCAATTAGACAGAAGGATTTCTAACAGAAGAATATTTCCTGCAATTGACTTGGTCTCTTCAGGAACAAGACGTGACGATTTATTATTAGATAAAAACACTATTCAAAGAATGTGGGTAATGAGGAAATATCTAGCAGATATGAATCCAGTCGAAGCGATGGAATTTATTAATGATAGAATTAAGAGATCACTCAATAATGAAGAGTTTCTTATTTCAATGAATTCTTAATTATAAAAAAATTATAAAGAAGAAACTTGCTTTGTTAGCTTAGATTTAAGATTAGCTGCTTTATTAGCATGAATAATGTTATTCTTTACTAATTTATCAAGCATAGAAACAACAGACGGTAAAAGTTTGTTAGCTTCCTTCTTAGCACTTAAATCTTTAAGCTTTTTTATAGCGTTTCTAGTAGCTTTATGCTGAACCTTATTTCTAAGTTTAACAGCTTCATTTCTTCTAATTCTTTTTAACGCTGATTTATGATTAGCCATATTATTTATTTAGTAGCCCGTAGGGGAATCGAACCCCTCTTACCAGGATGAAAACCTGGCGTCCTAGCCGATAGACGAACGGGCCTATTAAAAACGAATGCAAATGTAATTGAAAGGATACAAACTTGCAACATAATTTTTTTATTTATAAAAACTAATAAATCAATAAGCTTTAGCAAATAATACTCTTTGTGAAGATGGCTTATTTGAATAGATACATTTTCCATATTCTTTAACTGTATTTAATGGAATACACCTTATAGTTGCTTTAGTTTCTTTTTTAATTTTATCTTCAGTTTCTTTAGTACCATCCCAATGAGCTGAAATAAATCCGCCTTCATTATTTAAAATAGATTTAAACTCATCATAGTTATTTACAATCCTAGTATTATTTTCAGTAAATGTTTTAGCCTTAGAAAATAAATTAGATTGAATGTCTTCTAATAAAAAATCGATTTTATCAAAAACTTCATCAAAACTAATTGTTTCTTTAACCATATTATCTCTTCTAAATATTTCAAGGGTTGAATTCTCTAAATCGTTTGGACCAATAGCTATTCTAATTGGAACACCTTTAATTTCATGTTCATTAAACTTAAATCCAGGCTTGTAAGTATCTCTTTTATCAAATAAAACAGAAATATTTTTGGCTTTAAGTTTATCAATTATCGGATTTACTTTTGAGCAAATTAATTCGAATTGCTCGTCAGATCTGTATATTGGAATGATAACAACTTGAATAGGTGCCAAATTTGGTGGAAGAACCAAACCGTTATCATCTGAATGTGTCATAATTAAAGCTCCAATCAATCTAGTTGAAACACCCCATGATGTCGCCCAAACATGTTCAAGAGTACCACTTTTATTTGCAAACTTAACATCAAAAGCTTTGGCGAAATTTTGACCTAAAAAATGAGATGTCCCTGCCTGTAAAGCTTTACCATCTTGCATTAAGGCTTCAATACAATATGTCTCTTCTGCCCCAGCAAATCTTTCACTCTCAGATTTTAAACCTTTAATTACTGGAATACCCATAAAGTTTTGAGCAAATTCAGCATAAATATTATTCATTTGTTCAGCTTCTTCTATAGCTTCTTGTTTAGTGGAATGAGCAGTATGACCTTCTTGCCATAAAAACTCAGCAGTTCTTAAAAATAATCTTGTTCTCATTTCCCATCTTACAACATTAGCCCATTGATTTATTAAAATAGGTAAGTCTCTATAGGATTGAATCCAGTTTTTATATGTGTTCCAAATAATTGCTTCACTAGTTGGTCTAACTATTAACTCCTCCTCTAGTTTAGCTTTTTCATCAACAATTAATTTTCCAGGGTTTTTTTCATCGTTCTTTAGTCTGTAATGTGTAACGACAGCACATTCTTTTGCAAACCCTTCAGCATTTTTTTCTTCTGCTTCAAATAAACTTTTAGGAACAAATAAAGGGAAATAAGCATTTTGATGACCAGTCTCTTTAAACATTTTATCGAGCTGAGATTGCATTTTTTCCCATATAGCATAGCCATAAGGTTTAATTACCATACAACCTCTAACTGATGAGTTTTCTGCTAAATCAGCTTTAACAACTAGTTCATTGTACCATTTGGAATAATCATCTTCTCTTTTTGTTAACTTTTTAGACATGAATTGTTATTGGCATAGTTATTGTTTAATTTTAAGTGTTGCTAAATTAATTAAATTATAAATAAAATGAGATACTTAATATTATTACTTTTCACTTTATCATTTATTAGCTGTGGTCCTTTAAATACTATCAACACCAACAATAGTGATGGTATATACGGTAACAAAGCAGAAATTGCTAGTAACAATGGTACATTTTATAAAAATTATTTTGAACAAAAATCTGATGAGCTAGGTATTAATACATCTATTAATGATTCAATACTAACTGATGTAAATTCCTATTCATCAAACACAAATATTGCATATAATAGTAATGGTTCGTGGGGAGACAATCCTTCATCTGTGAATATAATATTTAGAGACAGATATATATATTCACCATACATGGACAATTATTCATATGGATATAATGGGTATAATAATTATTATATGTCTTCTTGGTCCAACCCTTACAATTATTGGAATAGATGGAATTACTCTCCATGGGGATTCAATTATCCTGGATATGGATATGGAAACCGATACGGATATGGTATGTGGAATAATTGGTGGCATCCTTATTATAATGGCCCAGATTATAGCGATCCATATTATTCAGGAAATAGACATTCCGGAGTTTCATACATGAATGGGCGAAGAAGCTCTTTGAATTCCACAGATAATGGTATTATTGAAAATTCATCTAATTCTAAATCTGTTACAAATTATAATGTAGGAAGAAACGAAACTAAAATTGTAAAATCAGAAACAGGTGAGAAATCTGAAAAGATAGATCAAATTAAAAATAGAAATATAAATAGAGTTTATTATGCTCTTAAAAATGCTCAAGGGGGAGTTGCTCCTGCTAGAGGATACCAGAACAGAGGAGAAATACTAAATAATGGTAATTCTAGTTCTGATAATAATTCAAGATCTTCAAAACCTAACTTTCAAACTACTAAGTATGGTTCAAAAACTAGGTCATATAATGTTTCCAGGTCTAGCAAAGGATCTTTAAATAACAGCAAAGGTTATTCAAGAAGTGGATTAAATAATTCGAGTTCTTCTAGTAGTAATTCAAGAAGTTATTCAAGACCCGAATCAAGTTCTTCTAGTTCAAACAAACCTAAAGCTTCTTATACACCACCTTCCTCATCTTCAAGCTCTTCAAGATCTAGCGTTGGTAGTGTAAGCAGGAGTTCCACTTCTAGTTCAGGAGGCGTTTCCAGAGGAAAAAGATAAATTTTATAAATGTTTTTGAAAAGAATTTCATTTTTTTTATTTATTTATTCTATTTCAATAAATTCACAAACATTAAATGATGTTCTTGAATTTTCTATTGAAAATCCTATTGGAACAGCAAGATTTGAATCAATGGGAGGAGCATTTGGAGCTTTGGGAGGCGATCTTTCGTCAATAAATATAAACCCCGCCGGTAGTGCTGTTTTTAATGATAATGAATATGGATTCACTATTGCAATTGAAAAAAAAACCAACAAGACTTTATTTTTTAATAATTCTCAAAATGAAGATGATAATAACTTTTCATTTAATCAGGGAGGTGCTATTTGGTTACTAAAAAATTATGGAGGTGGTAATATCAATAAAATTTCTTTTGGAATTAATGTACAGACAAATAATTCTTACAAAAACAACTTTTTAATTAAAGGACGAAATGATAATAATTCAATAGATAGTTTTTTTCTTAACAATTCTTCTGGACTTTCTCCAGAAATTTTAAATACAGGAAATCAAGATATCTCTGGAGTTTACAGAAATTTAGGTGAATTTTATGGATTTTCTGCTCAGCAAGCATTCCTTGCTTATCAAGCCTATCTTATTAATTATGATGATAATTTAGATCAATTTTACTCTATTGCTAAATATAATAATGGTGTTGATCAAGAATATTCTAGTGAATCTAAAGGATATAATAATAAGTATAATTTAAATATTGGAATTCAATACAAAGAAGACTATTACTTTGGATTTAATATTAATACTCATGATATATATATAGAAAAGTATTTAACGCATTATGAAACTAATTTTGATGATGATTCTGCAATAAAATCTATTTTATTTCAAAACAACTTAACCGTTCAAGGAGAAGGTTTGTCGTTTCAAATTGGAGCTATTCGAAAATTTGACAATTTAAGATTAGGAGTTTCTTACCACTCACCTACTTGGTATAGTTTATGGGATCAAACTTCTCAATATCTAGAAACTCAGTCTGTAGATATAGATAATACTAGTTATACTGATATTATAAATCCACAAATAACAAATATTTATCCAAAATACAAGATCACTACGCCATCAACATTGACTTTTAGCTCGGCAATAATTTTAGGCAAGTTTGGTCTGGTTAGTGTTGACCTGGAAACAAAAGACTTTTCTAAAACAAAAGTAAAACCAAATAGAGATTTTAATCAAATTAATGATGAAATTAATACTTCATTACAAAACACATTAAATCTAAGGGTAGGCACAGAATTTAGAATCAATAAGTTGAGTTTAAGAGCTGGTTATAATAAAAACCAAAGCCCTTATAAAAAATCTTTTTCAATTAAAGATTCTAATTCATATGCTTTTGGAGTTGGTTTAGATTTTGGTAATACGCTTTTAAACCTTTCTCATAAAACAATTGAATCCGAGAGAAATTATCAATTATTTGATACTGGTTTAACCGATTCAGCATTAATAAATACTACTAATTCTATATCCTCACTATCAATTATTTTTAAATTTTAGAAATCATTTATTAACTATACTATTAATTAATTTTTAATTATTTTTACAACCAGATTTATATGAATATGAAATACGAAAAATTTTTTGAAGAACAATTAGATCTTGTTGGTGATGATCACCTAAGTTCTTCTGCTGACACTCCACTTAGAGAAGATGCTTTTGAAATGACTGATGAAGAAAAAATTTCAGTTATTGAAAAAAATGTACATAACATTTTAGAAACATTAGGAATGGACCTTACTGACGACAGTTTAAAAGGAACACCTAAAAGGGTTGCAAAAGCTTATGTTAAAGAACTTTTTGGGGGACTTAATCCTAAGAATATGCCAAAAGCTTCAACATTTGATAATAAGTACTTATACAAAGAAATGTTAGTTGAGAAGAACATAACAGTATATTCTACATGTGAACACCATTTATTACCAATATATGGAAAAGCACATGTTGCCTACTTTTCAAAAGGTAATGTAATAGGTCTATCTAAAATGAATAGAATTGTTGATTATTTTGCAAAGCGTCCTCAAGTACAAGAAAGATTGACTATTCAAGTAGTTAGAGCTTTACAAAAAGCACTTGGAACTGAAGATGTAGCATGTGTTATTGATGCTAAACATTTATGTGTGAATTCAAGAGGAATTAAAGATATTGATTGTAGTACTGTAACAGCTGAATTTGGAGGCAAGTTCAAAGATAATAATGTCAAAAGAGAATTTTTAGATTATATTCGTAATGAATAGATGAAATAATTTGAAATGATTTCAAACTACGCCAAAGATTTAAAACTACACAACTCCTTAACTGGCAAAAAAGAAAAGTTTTTACCAATTGATAAAAACAATGTTGGCATGTACGTTTGTGGCCCTACTGTATACAATAATGCACACTTAGGGAATTGTAGAACGTTTATCTCATTTGACTTAATTTATAGATATTTAATCCATCTAGGTTATAATGTTAGATATGTAAGAAATCTGACTGATGTAGGTCATTTAGAAAATGACGATGATAATGGAGAAGATAAAGTTTCCAAAAAAGCAAGGCTAGAAAACATAGAGCCAATGGAAGTTGTACAAAAATATACATTAGACTTTCATAACACATTAAAAAAGCTAAACACAATTCCTCCAAGTATAGAACCAAGTGCAACTGGACATATAATTGAACAAATTGAAAGCATAAAACAAATCCTAGAGTCTGGTTTCGCTTACGAAAAAAATGGATCTGTATATTTTGATATTTTAAAGTTTAATAAGTCTAAAACTTACGGAAAGTTAAGTGGAAGAAAAATTGAAGAAATGCTAAATCAGTCTAGATCGCTTGATGGATCTTCAGATAAGAAGAATCCGCAGGATTTTGCATTGTGGAAAAAAGCTGAAAAAAATCATATTATGTTTTGGGATTCACCCTGGGGAAAAGGATTTCCAGGTTGGCATCTCGAATGCACTTCTATGAGTAAAAAATATCTTGGAAATTATTTCGATATTCATGGTGGAGGAATAGACTTAAAATTTCCTCATCACGATTGTGAAATTGCACAATCTGAAGCAATAGACGGAAACAATCCTGCTAAATTCTGGATGCACACAAATATGTTGACATTAAATGGAAAAAAAATGTCAAAATCAATAGAGAATTTTATTTTGCCTAATGAAGTTTTTAATGGAAATAATGAAATTTTAAGTAAATCATTTAGTCCAAATGTTGTTAAATTCTTTATTTATCAAGCTCATTACAGAAGTGTTTTAGATTTGAGTAACGATGCTTTACTAGCTTCAGAAAAAGGATTTAAAAAACTAATGAGTGGATTTGTACTAATTTCTCAATTAGATCATAATGATAAGGCTTCAGATTTTGATGTAGATGTTTGGATTAGTAAATGTTATTCAAAAATGAATGACGATTTTAATACTCCGATGTTAATAGCTGAATTATTTGACTGTATTAAATTTATTAATAATGTGAATATAAATGCTAAAAATTTAAACACTAATGATAAAGAAAAATTAATAACAACTTTTAATAATTTATTGTTTAATGTTTTAGGATTTAATGAAGAGGTTGAAGATTCTAAAAAAAGTAATTCTTCTGATGAATTAATTAGTTTACTTATTAAAATAAGAAATCAGGCTAGGTCTAATAAAGATTTTAAATTATCCGATCAAATCAGAGACGACTTATTAAAAATAGGCGTTCAATTAAATGATGAACAAAATAGCTCTTCATATAAATTGATATGATTAAAAATATTGTTCTTTATCCAATTCTTTTAATAATTAAAATTTACCAAACTGTATTATCTCCAATACTACCCTCTACATGCAGGTATTCTCCAACATGTTCAGAATATACTAAACAATCGTTAATTAAATTCGGTTTAATAAAGGGGGGAATGATAAGTATTAAAAGAATTATAAAATGTAATCCTTGGGGAGGAAATGGATATGATCCTATCCCCTAAAAAATATATAAAAACACAATTATGATGATATTTAAAATAAATTGGGGACCAAATGAAGTTTTTTTAAACTTAGGACCTTTAACAATTTACTGGTATAGTGTAATGTTTATCATTGCATTTTCATTGGGTTATTATATAGTTCAAAAAATATATGTTAATGATAACAAACCAATTGAACTAGTTGAACCTCTTTTTATATATGTAGTTTTCGGGACTTTGCTTGGAGCTAGATTGGGTGAAGTATTTTTTTACAACTGGGAGTATTTTCAAAATAATTTAATTGAAATATTATTGCCAATAAAAAAAGATATTGACAGTTCAATGTTATTTGGAATAATTGATGGCTATAAATTCGTTGGATATAGAGGATTAGCAAGTCATGGTGCAACTATAGGTATAATTACAGCAATGTTTATATACAAATACAAATTTAAATATGATTCAGTTTTATGGATTTTTGACAGACTCGCTATTCCAGTCGCAATTGGCGGTATGTTTGTTAGAATTGGTAATTTCTTTAATTCGGAAATTGTAGGTAATTATACAAATTCAAATTTTGGAATTGTTTTTAAAAACAGAGGGGAAATTTTTCCACGACATCCGGCTCAATTATATGAAGCTTTTGGATACTTACTTTTATTTATTCTATTATGGAATCTTTATTGGAAAACAAATTTAAAAAAGAATAAAGGATTCCTTTTTGGATTATTTTTAACAGGTTTGTTTTCTGTACGAGTATTAGTAGAAAATATTAAAGAAAGTCAAGGAGGAGGTCTTGAAGATACTTTAGGACTTTTATCAACTGGCCAGTGGCTTAGTATACCTTTTATAGTTATAGGAATAAGCTTAATGCTATATTCAAGAAGAAAAGGTGCTTAAATTATTTCTTTAAACTTTTTCTTAATGTATCAAACATAACAGGTGTAGCGATAAAAACCGAAGAGTAAGTACCAACTAAAACACCAACAATTAAAGCGAACATAAATCCTCTAATTGATTCTCCACCAAAAAGGAAAATTGCCAATAATACAACTAGGGTTGTAAAAGAAGTATTTAAGGTTCTACTTAAAGTACTATTTAAAGCACTATTAACTGTCTTTTTAAACTCCCATGATTTGTTTATTAATCTGAACTCTCTGATTCTGTCAAAAACAACTACAGTGTCATTTAAAGAATAACCAATTACAGTTAATACGGCTGCAATAAAAGCTTGATTAATTTCCATACTAAACGGCATAAATGAATATGTTAAAGAAAATATACCTAGTACTATTAGAACATCATGAAAAACTGCTGTAACAGCTCCTAAAGAATATTGCCAATCTCTAAATCTAAACAAGATATATAAAAATACGACTGCTAATGAACCAAATATTGCCAAAAACGAATTCTTTTTAATATCGTCGGCTATAGTAGGTCCAACTTTAGAAGATCCCATTATTCCTACAGATTTATTATCAGCTCCATTAACAAAATCATCATACGTTAAATTATCAGGGAATTTATTTTTTAATGCGTCAAACATTTTTTGTTGAATTTCGTCATCAACTTCGATACCTTCAACATCAACTTTATAATTAGTAGTGATTTTTAATTGATTGTCTGAACCAAATGTTTTTGCTTCAGCACTCCCTAAAACCTCAACTAATGAAGCTTGTATTTCAGTTTGATTTACATCATTATCAAATCTTACAGTATATGTCCTTCCTCCAACAAAATCAACACCTTGATTAAGTCCATTTGTACTTAGTGAGAAGATACTAATCAATAGTAAAGAGCCTGATATAAAATAAGCAACTTTTCTCTTCTGTAAAAAAGTAATAGAAAGTTTACTGAATAAATTTTTAGTAATTGCAGTAGAAAAATCAAGAATTTTACCTTTTGATAGTCTTGAATCAACTAACATTCTTGTAATGAAAATTGCTGTAAATAATGACGTTGCAATACCAATCAATAAAGTTGTTGCAAATCCTTTAATTGGACCTGATCCGAAAACAAAAAGAATTAATGCAGTTAATCCTGTAGTTATGTTAGCATCTAAAATGGACGATAAAGCATTACTAAAACCATCTCCGACAGATTTCTTAATTCCTTTTCCTTTTCTTAATTCTTCTCTAATTCTTTCGAAAATAAGTACGTTAGCATCAACTGACATACCAATTGTTAAAACTATACCAGCGATTCCAGGAAGAGTAAGTACTGCTCCTAAGCCAGCCAGAATTCCAAATATTAAAACTAAATTTAAAACCAGTGCAACATCAGCATAAATACCTGCTCTTCCATAGTAAAAAATCATCCAAATAAGAACAAGAATTAAAGCTATAATAAAAGAGTTAATACCTTTCTCAATATTTTCTTTTCCAAGCGATGGACCAACAACCTCTGATTCAATAATTTCAGCAGAAGCTGGTAATTTACCAGCTCTAAGTACATTAGCTAAATCAATTGCTTCATTTAAAGTAAATTGCCCTGATATTTCAGATCTTCCTCCAGAAATAGCACCTCTTGAAACTCCAGGAGCAGAGTAAACTATATCATCTAAAACAATTGCAATATTACTTTTTTCTTTATAAGCATTACCTGTCATTTCTTCCCATTTTCTTGCGCCTTTACCATTCATTTGCATTGAAACAGCTGCAGCACCAACTTGATCATAAGATTGACTTGCATCTACAACTACACTACCACTAAGAGGAGGCTTATTATCTCTGTTAGATTGTATTGCATAAAGGTCAACTACATTATTTGATGAATCAGGTTTACCAAATAGAAAACGAGTAAATCTTTTTTCAGAAGGCAGTAATTTTCTAATCTCAGGCATTGATAAATAATCTTCAATTTTCTTTTGATCCTTAGCTAAAAATTGAGCAATTACGGGGCCTCCTTGAGAACCAGTACCTACTAAATAATCAAAAAGAGGGTTTTTACCACTTGAACTAATAGAGTCATTAGCTTCAACATCAGCTAATAAGTCATCAATTTCAGAAGATTCTTTGATTGTTTCCGACTTGTTGTCATCAATTAAAATACCTTTTAAAGTTTCATTAGCTTGAGACAAAAAGGGTAAAAATTTATCATTTTTTTCAGTATACCAGAACTCTAACTGAGCTGTACTTTGAAGCAGATTCTTAACTCTCTTTACATCCTTAGCTCCAGGCAATTCTACTCTAATTCTACCAGAGTTGCCTAAACGTTGAATATTAGGTTGTGTTACACCAAATTTATCAATTCTTTTTCTCAAAACTTCAAAGGCTGAAACAATTGATTCATCAATTTTTCTTCGAATAATTGGCTTAACCTCAGAATTAGTCATTTCAAAATTAATCTCGTCACTCAATGATCTATTTGCAAAAATATCAGGAGATGCTAGTGGAGTATCAGCACTAACTTCTTCAAAAGCATCAAAGAAAGATTCAACATAATTTTGATCAGATTCTTTTTGTAAGATATCAGCATCATTTAAAGCTTTGTTAAATACAGGATCTTTAGAGTTTTCAGAAAGACCTTTTAAAATATCTTTAACTGAAACTTGAAGAGTTACATCAATACCTCCCTTTAAATCTAAACCTTTATTTAATTCTTTATTTTTCGCACTTTTATAGGTAGTGAATCCTAAAACAGATTCATCAGAAATAGAATCTAAATAATTATTATATTTTTCTTCTCTTAGATCAGCAAAATTTTCTTGTTGACTTGAAATAGAATTTATAGAATATTCAGACGCATTGTCTTCAATACCTGATGTTATGAAAGTGAATGAAATTTGGTATATACTTACTAAAGTGAAACAAAAAGCAAAAAACTTTATTAGACCATTATTATGCATAATATTTTATTTATGAGTTCTTTTTTTAAAACGAGCAAATATATGATTTACTTGATGATAAAGCAATTCTAAGTACAAACATCAAAGTATTTGGATATCTTTCTCGAGTCTACAGGGCTAGATTCATTTTTCTAACAGCCGAAGCACTATCAGCAAATTTTACCATTTCCTGATCATTTAAATTTAAATTTATAATTTTTTCACAACCATTTTTACCAATTATACAAGGAACACCAATACAAATATCATCTTGATTATATTCTCCATCTAAAAAAACTGAACATGGAATAATTCTCTTTTCATCATTTAAAATTGACTTCACCAAAAAGGCAACTGAAGCACCAGGTGCATACCACGCAGATGTACCTAAAAGTTTTGTAAGTGTTGCTCCCCCAACCATAGTGCTAGATGCAACATTATCTAATTCTTCTTCAGAAATTAAATCTGAAATTGGCAAACCATTATAAGTAGCTAACCTTGTTAATGGAATCATTGTAGTATCTCCATGACCACCAATTACCATTCCATGAATATCATTTGCAGGTCTATCAAGTGCTTGTGAAAGATATGTTTTAAATCTAGAACTGTCTAAAGCACCTCCCATACCAATTACTCTATTTTTAGGTAATCCAGTTGATTTTAGAGCTAGATAAGTCATAGTATCCATAGGATTAGACACAACAACAATAATCGTATTTGGTGAATGTTTCAAAACATTTTCAGAAACTGTTTTAACTATTCCAGCATTTATTCCTATTAACTCCTCTCTTGTCATTCCAGGTTTTCTAGGAATTCCGGATGTAATAACAACAACATCACTGTCAGATGTTTTTGAATAATCCCCAGTTGTACCAATTATTTTTGTTCCAAAACCTATAGTTGTTGAAGTTTGCATCATATCTAATGCTTTGCCTTCAGCAAAACCTTCTTTAATATCCAAAAGAACAACTTCACTTGCTATAGCTTGAGTAGCAATTACTTCTGCACAAGTTGATCCTACATTTCCTGCTCCTACAATAGTTACTTTCATTTATATAATAATTATTTATTAAACATCAATATTAGCATAAGTAGCATTTTTTTCAATAAACTCTCTTCTTGGCGGAACTTCATCACCCATTAGCATAGAAAATACTCTGTCTGCTTCAACTGCATTATCAATTGTTACCTTTCTAAAAGTTCTAAACTCTGGATTCATTGTAGTGTCCCAAAGTTGAATAGCATTCATTTCTCCTAAACCTTTATACCTTTGAATTGAAACTCCTTGTCCAAAATCATCCATAATCTTATCTCTTTCCTCATCATTCCATGCATATAATTTCTTAGCACCTTTCTTAACAAGATATAAAGGCGGTGTAGCAATATAAATATTCCCGTTTTCTACAAGCTCTTTCATGTATCTAAAAAAGAAAGTTAATATTAGAGTAGCAATATGACTTCCATCTACATCGGCATCACACATAATTACAACCTTGTGATATCTTAATTTTTCTAAGTTAAGAGCTTTACTATCCTCTTCCGTCCCAATTGTAACACCAAGGGCTGTATAAATATTTCTTATTTCTTGATTCTCAAAAACTTTATGCTGCATAGCTTTTTCTACATTAAGTATCTTCCCTCTTAATGGTAAAATAGCTTGAAAATTCCTATCTCTTCCTTGTTTAGCTGTTCCACCTGCAGAATCTCCCTCAACTAAAAAAACTTCACAAAGTTCTGGATTTTGTTCTGAACAATCCGAAAGTTTTCCAGGTAATCCTCCCCCACTCATTACAGTTTTTCTTTGAACCATTTCACGAGCTTTACTAGCTGCATGTCTAGCTTGAGCTGCAAGAATAACTTTTTGGACAATAATTTTGGCGTCCATAGGATTTTCTTCCAAATAGTTCTCAAGCATTTCAGAAACTGACTGAGAAACAGCAGAATTAACCTCTCTGTTTCCTAATTTAGTTTTAGTTTGACCTTCAAATTGAGGTTCAGCTACCTTAACTGAAACTATGGCTGTAAGACCTTCTCTAAAATCATCACCAGCAACATCAAACTTTAATTTATCTAGCATTCCAGATGAATCAGCATACTTTTTTAAAGTTGACGTTAAACCTCTTCTAAAACCTGCTAAATGAGTTCCTCCCTCATGAGTATTAATATTATTAACATAAGAATGTAAATTCTCTGAAAACGATGTATTATAAATCATCGCAACTTCGACAGGAATACCATTTTTTTCACCCTCCATTGAAATAACATCAGAAGTCAAAGGCTCTCTGTTTTCATCTAAAAATCTAATAAATTCTTTTAAACCTTCTTCAGATTTAAAAACTTCTGTGACATACTCACCATCAACTTTAGTTCGTTTATCTGTAAGCGAAATAGTAATCCCTTTATTCAAAAAAGATAGTTCTCTCATCCGGTTAGCTAAAGTTTCATAGCTATATTCTTGAGATTCTTTAAAAATTAATTTATCAGGTCTAAATGTAATTTCAGTACCTTTTTTTGAAGTAGTACCATCCTGCTTGACCGGATATAATGCTTTTCCTTTACTATATTCCTGAATCCAAATCTTTCCATCTCTAAATACTCTTGCTGTTAAATGATCTGATAATGCATTAACAACAGAAACTCCCACTCCGTGAAGTCCACCAGAAACTTTATAAGAATCCTTATCAAACTTACCTCCAGCTCCAATTTTAGTCATAACTACTTCAAGAGCAGAAACACCTTCTTTTTTATGCATATCTACGGGAATACCCCTACCATTATCATCAACGGAAACAGAATTATCCTCATTAATAAAAACATTAATTTCATCACAATGACCAGCCATTGCTTCATCTATCGAATTATCAACAACTTCATAAACTAAATGATGTAAACCTCGAACACCTACATCGCCAATATACATTGAAGGTCTCATTCTAACATGCTCCATTCCCTCAAGAGCCTGTATACTATCAGCTGAATACTGATTCTTATTTTTTTCTTCGCTCATTTTTAAGATATTTTATTAATTTTTGATTAAAACAAATATAACTAATTAACAAAGTAAAATGAATAATTATCAGAGTTGAATAGCCTTAAGTTATCAACAATTTTAAGTAGAAAAACTATATAAATCAGTAAGAATCATTGTGAATATTAGAAATAGATCTTCCAGACGGATCATTTAAGTTTTTGAATGCCTTATCCCACTCTAAAGCTATTGGTGTACTACACGCCACTGAGGGGACTGAAGGAACAGTCATTGCAGAAGTTTCGGACGGATAATGTTCTTCGAAAATTGATCTATAATAATACTCCTCTTTTGACATTGGAGTTTGGAAAGGAAAAGTGAATTTAGCATTTTTAAACATATCGTCAGAAACCTTCTCATTTACTAGATCTTTTAAACTATCGATCCAGTCATACCCTACACCATCGCTAAACTGTTCCTTTTGTCTCCAAGCTACAGATTCAGGAAGATATTTTTCAAAGCTTTTTCTCAAAACCCATTTTTCCATTTTTTCAGAATTAATCATTTTGTCTTCTGGATTAATTCGCATTGCAACATCAATAAACTCCTTGTCTAAAAAAGGAACTCTACCTTCAATTCCCCAAGCTGCTAAAGACTTGTTGGCTCTTAAACAATCGTATTGATACAGTTTATCTAATTTCCTTACAGTTTCTTCATGAAATTCTTTAGAATTGGGTGCTTTATGAAAATACAAATAGCCTCCAAAAATCTCATCAGCTCCTTCACCAGAAAGAACCATCTTAATCCCCATTGATTTAATAACTCTAGCCATCAAGTACATTGGCGTTGAAGCTCTAATTGTAGTCACATCATAGGTCTCTAAATGATATATTACATCTTTTATGGCATCCAACCCTTCCTGAATAGTAAATGTTATTTCGTGATGTATAGAATCAATGTGAGTAGCTACTTTTTGAGCAGCTATTAAGTCGGGAGAGCCTTTTAACCCAACAGCAAAAGAATGAAGCTGAGGATACCAAGCGGATTTAACATCGTTTGACTCTACTCTATTTTTTGAATATTTTTTAGCAAGAGCTGATGTAATTGACGAATCTAAACCTCCTGA
>CAJJCV010000002.1 GCA_905182765.1 Cryomorphaceae bacterium BACL29 MAG-121220-bin8
TTAAGGTAAAAGATTTATACAAAGAACTAACTATTCTTCAAAAAGAAATGGGTGATACGCTTAACTTAGATATGTATTTTAAAAACAAATTATAGTTATTTAAATAAAGTATGTATAATTTGAATAGTAATATATGTTTAGCTAATTTTAAATTTTAAAAAATTAAATTAAAACAAAGAGTATGGCATTAGAAATAACAGATGCAAATTTTGATGAATTAGTCTTAAAGTCATCAAAACCAGTAATGGTTGATTTTTGGGCAGAATGGTGTGGGCCATGTAGAATGCTTGGACCAATTATCGAAGAAGTTAGTAAGGACTATGAAGGAAAAGCAGTTGTAGGTAAATTAGATGTAGATTCTAATCAAGAATTCGCTGCAAAGTTTGGAGTAAGAAATATTCCAACTGTATTAGTTTTTAAAGATGGAGAATTAGTAAACCGTCAAGTTGGTGTATCTCCAAAAAATGTTTACACAGAAAGTATAGACGCATTATTATAGTATTACTTCTATTTGTTTGCGTAATTAAAAATGCAGTGTATATTTGCAATCGCTAATCTAGGTCTGGTAGTTCAGCTGGTTAGAATACCTGCCTGTCACGCAGGGGGTCGCGGGTTCGAGTCCCGTCCAGACCGCAAAAACAATCCTCCAATATGGGGGATTTTTTGTTCTATTTCATTACTATTAAAAATTTAATTAAATTAGAATGTAATGAAAATAAGTTTTAGAAAAGTGATGTTAAAAAAAAGATTCCCTCTTGCTATAAGCAGAGGAATCAGTGGAGATACTCATAATGTATTTATTAAAATTGAAGATGAAGGTTTAGTTGCATGGGGAGAATCATGCCCAGGGAAATCAGAAGGTGCTGAAAATACGGAAGAGGTCATCTCACAACTTAATAAATTAATTAAAGTTGGAATTAAGGATAAATCAATTTATGAAATTGAAAGCATAGCTCATGACATGAAAATTTCACCTTCTGCTTATGCTGGATTAGATATTGCTTTGTGGGATTTAAAAGCTAAAAAAGCAAAACTACCTTTAAATGAACTTTTAGGATTGCCATTACCCAAATCAATGACATCTCTTACAATTGGTATAATGAGTCCTGAATCTGTTAAACAAAGAATTCCTCTATTATTTGAAAATGCATCTACAAAATTTCTTAAAGTTAAGTTAGGATCTCCTTTGGGACTCGAGGCTGACAAAGCAATGTATAAACAAGTTCTTGAAAGTACAAAAGGGTACGGCCTAAGTTTAAGAGTTGATGCTAACGGAGGATGGAGTACAGAAAATGCTAAATACATGATTGATTGGTTATCAGATAAAAATTGTGATTATGTTGAGCAACCTTTGGTAGAAGGAAATGAAAAAGAATTAAAGACCTTATATCAAAGTAGGTCACTTCCAATATTTGTTGATGAATCTTGTAGATCATCAAGTGATATTTCAAAATATCACGATTGTGTTGATGGTGTAAATCTAAAATTAATGAAATGTGGTGGTATTACAGAAGGATTAAGAGTGTTGTCGACTGCAAAAGCATTTGAATTAGAAACTATGATAGGCTGCATGAGCGAATCATCAATTTCTATTTCAGCAGCAGCTTCAATTTCAGGTCAAATAGACCATATTGATTTAGACTCACACTATAACTTAAATCCTGATCCATCGTGGGGAGCTTCAATGACTAAAGGAATCACAATGCCTAGCAATAATTTTGGCCATGGAGCACATCTAAAAAATTAACATTTATGTTAAAAGAAAACCATAAGGTTGCAATTTATTTAGAGGGCCATTTTTCAACAGATTATGGAAAAATGGGTATTGGAGTACTGAGGTATTTGTCTAATCAAATTGTGGCTGTTATTGATTCAAAAAATAATGGTAAAAACACAAATGAATTTAACTCTATTGAAAGGAGTGTACCTATAGTTAGCACTCTTGATGCTGCAGTCTTAAATGGAGCAGAAGTCCTTATATTAGGAATAGCTCCCTCAGGGGGTAAAATTCCAGAAGCGTGGTTTAAAGTTATAGAAAGTGCAATATCAAAAAACCTTTCAATAATTAATGGTCTTCATGACACCTTATTATCAAAATATAAGAATTCACTTAGAAATAATCAATGGATATGGGATGTTAGAGTCCCACAATTTGTTCCTAAAATAGCTAGCGGTAAAGCAGCTAAATTAAAAAATAAAAGAATTTTGTGTGTGGGTACTGATATGGCTGTTGGTAAAATGACAACAAGTTTAGAAATGCATAAATGGGCAATAGAAAAAAAAATAAATAGTTCATTTATAGCAACAGGCCAGATTGGAATAACAATAACAGGTGAGGGGATCCCTTTAGATGCTTACAAAGTTGATCATGCATGCGGTGCAGTTGAACACATGATTTTAACAAATCAGAATAGTGATTGGATTTTTATCGAGGGGCAGGGTTCATTATTAAATCCAGGAAGTACGGCAAGTTTACCTTTAATAAGAGGGAGTTGTACAACTCACATGATTCTTTGTCATCGTGCGGATTTTATAACATTAAGAGATTATAAGCATATTAAAATTCCAGATATAAATAATGTTATTAAACTTTACGAAGATTTAGCAAGTGCCTGTGGAAGTTATCCTAATGCTAAAGTTGTTGGAATTTCATTAAACACATATAAACTTGATTCATTTGAAGCTAAAAAAGCTATTGAATCTCTAGAGTTTATAACTAATCTTCCAGTAACAGACGTTGTTAGATATGGGCCTGAAAAACTAACCTTGGCTATAAATTAAATTTTAAGATTCCTTTCAGTTATTGTAGGATTCATTTTTTCAGCTCCGGGGATTTTTAATTCATTTGGTGTTGGATTAATAAATGAAGTTTTTTTTCCTTCAAGATGTAACACTTCCTGTTCTGAATCTAAAGTTAATACTGTATACAAAGGTTCTTTATAGGGGCAAGTTTTATCTAGATTAGGAAAATTTTCTTCAATTTGTTTTGAAAATCGGGTGTATTTATACTTATCTCCTACCCATTTGTATGACATACTATTTATTTGAATGTAGGGAATTTTATTTATTGATTTTAAATAATCTGTGTGGTGATGGCCACTGAGACATGCAACAACCTTTGGATGTCCACTTTTAGTTGTATAATTCTCTATAATAGTTCTAATTTCTTTTCGATTAGCTACGCCTCCCTTGGCTTCAAGGCTTTGGTGACTAAATAATATTGTGGGCTTTAAAGTTTTTTTTAAATCATTTTTTAACCAAAGTTGTTGTTTTGTTCCAATATACCTGTGATATCCGTTCCATGGCTTAGGATTTTCGTCGTTGCCATCTAATACAATAAAATGAAAACCATTTAGATCGAACGAATAATACCTTTTCTGCATTTCCCACCATCTCATAGTTTCTTCTTTTTTATATCCAAAATCTCTCATATCATGATTTCCGAGAACATGATATTTGGGCCCATTAAAAGAATTCCATTTTTCAATAAAGAGTTGGTTTTGTTTCCTGGGAAGAGAAAAATCTCCTAATTGAATGATAAAATCAGGTTTTCTTTTTTTCATTTCACTTATAAACAAACTTAATCTTGAAACTCCATCATGAATTATATCTTGATGAACATCAGAAACTATACCGATCTTCAATCTAGTATTCTTTATATTAAATGATGACAATGACAATGGAATTGAAGCTAAAACACTCCCCTTTAAAGCATTAATTATAAAATTTCTTCTCTTCATTATTTAATAGATTATCTCAGTTTAAATGTTGTGACAACAATTCCATGATCGGATGGGTAAATAATTTTTTTATTATTTATAATTATCGGTTCATTAAAAAAAGCGTTGTAAGATTTTGATTTAATAGATTTAATAGATTTTCCTTTATAGAAAATATAATCAATTCTGTGAGAGTCTTTCCTTCCTTTTTTATCCCATGTAATACCAGGATGAGTTTTTGGATTCGGGTTTTCTTTTCTGTAGGAATCAATCAACCCTAAGTCATCTAAAATTTTAGTTGCACCCCACGGAACAATCATATTATTGTGAATATTTTTTGTTTTTTTAGTCCAGTCTAAATGTGATAATGAGTTCATATCTCCTCCAAAAACCATTGGAATGGAATCTGTTTCCTGCGAATATTTTTTTAGATAAGGAAGAACTTTTTTCAACATTTCAAATCTTGCTCCACTTTGTTCCCATTCTAATAATTCTTCAACTGTTTTTCCCATTTTTTCAGGCTCATTATCCCATGGTAAATAATGAAACCAATTTGAAAAGAAACGTATAGTCTTTCCGTTTATAGGAATTTCAATTCCACCCAAATAAAACGGAAGTTTTGTGTCTATTCTTTTTCCAAAAGGATACCTTGAATAAATAGATAAATTGACTGATTTATCATTAAGTGGAGTTTCTTTAGATGCAATCAGGTGAAAATTATATTTTAAAAAATCCGCAATAAATGGACCAGAACCATATGTCTCTACCATTAAAATTATATCCGGATTTATTTCTTTAATTATTTTGGCAACGTTTTCAGGTCCATTTTCAATATCATTTCCACCATGAAAAATATTCCAAGCCATAACTTTAAATGTGTTTTGTTGAGCGTAAATTGGAATGTTTATAAAGAATAAAATGCCAATAAATAAAATCAGTCTATAGCTTTTCATAAAAATGTTTTATTAATTTAAATTATGACAATTTTATTAATTCAGTTTGTTTTTTAATAGTTAACAAACAAAAGTATATATTTGCAATCGTTGTGTTACCTGCTTTTTGCAGGAGGTTTGTAGAGAACCGATGAAGAGCTTTCCTTTTGGGAAGCTTTTTTTGTTTTAAGCCTATTACTTATTTGGTATACGGTATTATAATTATTAAATTTAAATAATGAGGTTTTTACTATTAATGGTGTTTATTATTTCTTGTAATTCTAAAACAAGCACAAATAATTACTTAAACATCATTCCGTCTATTGAGACCTTTGGAGATAATAATGATTTTTCAAATATTAATCCAAACGATATTGAGTATGCATATTCATCTGAAAATGATAAAATTCCCATAACGTACGGATATTTAAAAAACATAACTTTTGGTGATCTTCAAAATGCCCTAATAAATTTTAAAATTGATAATAAAATAGATCTTAAAAGTGAAGGCTACATTCTAAATATTGAGAAAGAAAAAATATTTATTACTGCTAAGGATAAAGCCGGTTTATTTTATGCTTTTATAACTCTTGATCAAATTTTAGAAAATGCAATCGATGAAAAAACAGATGTTCCTATTTTAAATATCAAGGATCAACCCTCTTTAGATTTCAGGCCTATTCACTTAGATTTGAAACACCACACTGAAAAAAAATCTTATTATTTTGATTTAATTAATCATTTGGCCAAATTAAAAATTAATGGAATAATAGTTGAACTTGAAGATAAACTTAAATACGAATCAAGACCAGAAATAGGTTCTTCAGATTCCTTCTCAATTGAGTGGTGGGCAGGTTTAAGTGATTATGCAAAATCAAGAAATATTATAATAAATCCTCTTGTTCAAGGATTAGGACATGCTTCGTTTATTTTAAAGCATGATGTAAACATTCATTTAAGGGACAGGCCAGAAAGCGATTGGGCTTTTAATCCATTAAAACCTGAAACATACGCATTACAATTTGATCTTTATTTAGATGCTATTAAAGCGACTCCACATGGAAAATATTTACATATTGGAGGCGATGAGGTTAACTTGGTTGAAAGAGACAACAAAACTGAACTGGAGTTAAATTTAATATGGCTTAACAAAGTATGTGAATTTGCTGAAAAACACGATAGAATTCCAATTTTTTGGGATGATATGCCCCTTAAGCACGCTGGAGTTTATAATCCTATGTTTGATGATAAAATATCCAAAGATGAGGTCGATGAAATTTGGAAAAAAAATGAAATTAATCTGATGAATTTTATTGAAAAATTTCCAAAAAATGCAGTTTATATGAGATGGAATTATCAAAAATCAGATACTTACGGTAATTTAAAAGCCATGGACTGGTATTCAAAAAACAAATTAACCGTAATGGGTGCTACTGCTGGTCAGACCAGATGGACATTAATGCCTCAAAATAATAGTAATATTTCTCAAATAAAATCATTCGCATTAAGTTCTATTGAAAAAGATTTAGACGGGTTACTATTAACCTTATGGGATGATGATTCTCCTCATTTTGAACTTTATAAAAGAGGGATTGCAGCTTTTGCACAATATAGTTGGTCTGGAAATAGTTTGCCAATTGAAGAATTTAAAAAATTATTTAGGTATAAAAATTTTGGATCTCAGTTTGAAGATGATAGTTATGCATTTATTGATTTACTAGATGAACCAGTGGGAATATGGCTTAATATGCTGCTTTCTGAGAATGGATGGAGACCCGGACTTTCTAAAAAGCTAAACCCATTAGAAACTGATATTATTGATTTGCCTGACTTAAATAAAAAAGGTGAATGGTCTAAGAAACATCAAACTAGAATTAATAAGGCTAAAAAATCTTTAGAAATCTCCAATAAAGTAGAAACGGTTATTAATAATTTAATTGAACGAGAATCTGAAAACTTATATTTACTAGAGATATACAGTCAGGTTAATGAGCTTACTAAATTCTCGTCTAATACTATATTAAAATTAGAAAAAGTTGATCTTGATTCAGACTTAAAACATATAGAAGATATTGAAAATGAGTTTAATATTATGAGAAATAAATTTGAAAATATCTATTCGAAAACTAGAATATTAAATAAGCCTAAAGATTATGTTTTAGATCAAGATCACCATCATCATCCGG
>CAJJCV010000003.1 GCA_905182765.1 Cryomorphaceae bacterium BACL29 MAG-121220-bin8
TCGTGCTGAATGTTTCAGATTTTTGATCAGCTTTGTAACCCTAAACCTGTTAAAAAAGGGGTTTACACTAAAAAAATTTGTGTAGGTTTTTTTATTAAAAAAAAGTAACTCTAAACCATAGGCATATCTTCTTCTTTTAAAAAACCCAGAACCTCACTATTATACATACTTATACATACACCTCCCGTCAAAAGAAAACTGATATTATTTGAGTAGGGAATTAGCAATTATAAACAACTATTGAGATTTTTTGACTTTTTAGTAGTGCTGGCCGTACAATAATCGTACAAGTTTTAAAAAGAAAAACCCTAATTACTTGTTTATAAAGTAGTTAGGGTTTTACTAAGCGGAGAAGAAGGGATTCGAACCCCTGGTACCTTGCAGTACGCTAGTTTTCAAGACTAGTGCATTCGACCACTCTGCCACTTCTCCAATGGAATGCAAATATAACTTCCTTTTTATTTAGTACAAATTTTTATTTGATTATTATATATATTCCTTTTTGTTACATTTGGAATATGTTTGAGTTTGATTTGTTTTCATGGCATTATCCTCTGTTGATTCTTGCTGGATTTATTGCTGGATTCATCAATACTATGGCTGGCGGAGGCTCATTGTTAACTCTTCCATTACTGATTTTTATGGGATTACCACCGGCAGTGGCCAATGGAACTAACAGAATAGCAATATTTATGTCAGCTTTTTCAGCAACGGCTGGATTTAAAAGTAAAGGTGTTTCAAACTATCCATTTAATGCATACTTAGGGTTCGCAGGTCTTTTAGGTGCACTAATCGGAGCACAAATAGCAATAGATATTGAAGGAGATCTTTTTAATAAAATTCTTGCTATTATAATGATAGTAGTAGTTTTTCTAATAGTTTTCAAGCCTAATATTGACTATAAAAATCTTTCAGAAAGACTTAATGGAAAATATCTTTTTATTTCAATGATTGCTTTCTTTTTTATAGGTATATATGGTGGCTTTATTAATGCTGGTATAGGATTCGTAATAATGTTATTTCTTCATTACTACAACAAGTTAGATCTTGTTAAAGTTAATGCTACTAAAGTTGTTATTGTTTTAATATATACTACAGGGGCTATAATAACCTTTGCTTTAGCCGATAAAATAAATTGGACTTATGGGCTATTTCTTGCTTCTGGAAATTTCCTGGGTGGATGGACATCAAGTAGATGGTCTGTTAAAAAAGGAGAGAAAGCTATAAAGTTTTTCCTTATAGTTATGGTTCTTTTAATGTCTGTTAAACTTTGGTTTTTTTAGTAATTAATATATTCGACAATTTCTAAACCGTATCCAATCATTCCAACTCTTTTTAGTTGAGTACTGTTTGTAAGTAATCTTATCTTATGAATTTTAAGATTATGGAGAATTTGTGCACCAATTCCAAAGTCTTTTTCATCCATAACAACAGGTGGAGTTTTGTATTCACCTTTAGATTGTAGTTTTTTTATTTCGTTAAGTCTGAATAAAACATTTACAGGGTTAGCAGGTTGATTTATAAAAACAATTACACCTTTTTCTTCATCATTTATTATATTAAAAATACCATCAAGCATATTTTTAGATTTGGATGTTAACGAAGTAAGTATATCATTATTTGTTATTGAGGAGTTTATCCTAACTAAAACTGGTTCATTTTCATTCCATTCACCTTTAGAAAGCACTAAATGTATTTGACTATTGTTTGTTTGTTGGAATGCTGACAAATTGTAATCACCAAATTTTGTATTGAACACAAATGATTCTTTTTTAGTAATTAAACTATCATGTTTCATTCTGTAAGCAACAAGATCCTCAATAGATACTATTTTTAAATCTAATTTTTTTGCAACTTTAATTAACTCAGGTACTCTTGCCATAGATCCATCTTCTGACATTATTTCACAAATTACGCCTGCTGGAGAGTATCCAGCTAGCCTTGCAAAATCAATTGCAGCCTCAGTGTGCCCTGTTCTTCTTAATACCCCGCCACCTTTAGCAATTAAAGGAAAAACATGTCCAGGACGAGCTAAATCTTCAGGTTTTGTGTTTTTATCCACAATTGCTTTTATAGTTTTAGACCTATCTGATGCTGATATTCCTGATGTTACTCCAGATCCTTTTAAATCAACTGAAACTGTAAACGCTGTATCCATAGGATCAGTGTTATTAGTTACCATTGGATATAGGTTTAATTTTCGGGATCTTTTTTCAGTAATTGGCATACATATCAAACCTCTTGCGTGTTTAGCCATAAAATTTATTATTTCAGGCGTAACAAGATCCGCTGCGCATATGAAATCACCTTCGTTTTCTCTATTTTCATCATCAACAACAATAATAATTTTACCTTTTTTTACATCATCAATTGCATCTGAAATATTATCTAAAATAACTTTACTCATGTTTTTTATTTAATAGAAATTTTATTGAACTAATTTTTTTCAAAAATAGTCTAAATGGATATGATATTTTATCAAAATTGAATATAGATTTATCTGAACTAGCTCTATAAATTAAATATAATCCTAATGGAAGCATTATTGCATTTGGAATTATACTTCCAAGGAATGCGTCAATACTTCCGTCTTCTGCTGCATTTCTGCTGAAAGTTCCTATGAAGTGATAGCTAAGAAATAAAAGTAATGAGATTACCATAGGAAGGCCAATACCTCCTTTTCTAATTATTGCTCCAAGTGGAGCCCCAACAAAAAATAGAATTATTGATGCAAATCCTAAAGCATACTTATCATATAAATTAGACTTATGTAAATTGACAATTTTCTCTCTTACAAAAAAATTATCTTTTTGACTATTTAAAACTTGTATATGACTGTTTGTTATGTTAAGAGTTTCATTTAATACATCTAACTGTTTATTTCTTGGATAATCTTTTAAATGAGTATTATAGTTTTTATATAATATGGAATCCTTATATGTATTATCCGTTCTAACATTTCTTAAAAAATTTGAAATTCCAGTCCTAGCATAAAAATTCTTTGAAAAATTATTATATCTGAACACTAAGTTTTTTGATAAAGAATCTATACTGAAATTTAATTGTGAAATATTTTGCATTCTGAAAGTATTGCTAAATTTTTCATCATCAAAATCAACTTTATTAAATTCTCTTAAATCAATATTCATAATATGCTTTTCAAATGAAACTAGAGTATGAGGAGCTACTTGCTTATTGTTAGGACTTCTACTTTCAATTTCTTCATATCTCTTACCGTTATTTAAAACTAGTTGTAAAATCTCACTTGATTCTTGACTTTTTAATTCACCTGATTCAGCCTTAATAACCAATGTGTTTCTAGAATTAAAATTATTTTGATGAATTATGATGTCTTCAAGAAAAGTATTGTCTGGCCCATATTTTCTTTCTACTTTAATATTCATGTTATTAATATCACTAAAAACTCCTTCTTTAATCGCTAACGCTGGTTTTAATTTAGCTAAGTTCTTTCTTAAATTATAAGATTTGAATTCTGCATAAGGAATAAGACTGTTAGCAATAAAAAACATTCCAATACACAATATTGAATTAACTACTAAAAGACTTCTCATTGCTCTAAATAATGATATACCTGAAGATTTAATAGCTGCTAACTCATATTGTTCAGATAAATTGCCAAAAGTCATTATAGAGGCTAATAAAACTGTTAATGGAATAACCAAGGGAAGTAGTTTGGGTGAATAGAAAAGGAGAAACTTGAAAATTATTTCAAAATCAATTTCTTTTCCAGCCAAATCATCAATAAAAACCCATATAATCTGAATAATAAAGATAAACATCAATATAAAAAAGAAACTAAAGAATATCTTTAGATAAGATGTTAATATATAACGATCTATAATCTTCATTTTACAATTTTTCTATATAATAACCTTTGTAATTATTCTTATCAAAAATAAAAATATCATTTTCTAAAACAGGATCAAAAACAATTGAATTCACATTTAAAATGGTCTTTGTTTTGTTTTTTCCAATTTCTATAAGCTTTGAAATATTGTTATTTGAGATGTTAATTCCTAGCAGTAAATAATTAATATCCGAATCTGAATCACTGGGAATTAACTTTACAAACTGAATTTTTTTATTATAATCTGACTGAAGCTTATCCCATAATATTAAATACCCTTTTCTGTAAAAATTGAGCAATTTTGAAGGTTTAATAGTTTGATTTTCTTCTTCTTTAATATTAGAAATTATAACTTCTTCATTTTCAGGAACAATAGAGTAGATGCTGTTTGAATCACATATTTGAGTAATACCCATGAAATTTAAAAAATAATTATCTCCCTGAATTGTTACGTTTCCAAAAGCATCTTGACTAATCCCCTCGAGTTTATTTTCTAAAGTATATTTGAAATCAATTTTATAACTTTCTGCAGAATCAATCTTGCTTGAAACTTTAGATAATAATTTTTCCGCTCTTGGGTCGTTTTGAGAATTTATATTTAAACTAAATAATAATATAAATATTAATAGATATTTTTTCATCATATATTTTTTTCACTTTCTAAAAAAGTATTTAGTGATGCTAGGTCTAATATTAACACCTCTCTTGCTTTACTTCCTTCAAAAGCACCAACTATACCCGCAGCTTCTAGTTGGTCAATTATTCTTCCTGCTCTGTTATAACCTAACTTCATTTTACGTTGCAATAATGATGCTGAACCTTGTTGAGCAATTACAATAATTTCAGCAGCATCTCTAAACAAGACGTCTCTGTCTTCAATATTATTATCTAATGAACTTGAACTTTCTTCACCAATATATTCGGGTAGTTCATATGCTGTTGCATATGCTTTCTGAGAACCAATAAAGTCTGTGATTTTATTAATTTCAGGAGTATCTACAAATGCACATTGTATTCTAACTAGCTCATTTCCCTGAGTATATAGCATATCTCCTTTTCCAATTAATTGATCGGCGCCTCCGCTATCAAGTATAGTTCTAGAATCAATTTTTGATGTAACTCTAAATGCAATTCTTGCAGGAAAATTAGCTTTAATAATTCCCGTTATAACATTTACTGAAGGTCTTTGAGTTGCAATAATTAAGTGAATTCCAACTGCTCTTGCAAGTTGCGCTAATCTAGCAATCGGAGTTTCAACTTCTTTTCCAGCAGTCATGATAAGATCTGCAAATTCATCAATAATTAAAATAATATATGGAAGAAAAACATTACCAGAGTCAGGATTTAATTTTCTTTGTTTAAATTTAGTATTGTATTCTTTTATATTTCTACAAAGTGCATTCTTTAACATTTCATACCTGTTATCCATTTCAATACATAATGAATTCAATGTCTTGATAACTGCTTTATTATCTGTAATAATAGCCTCTTCAGTATCTGGAAGTTTTGCTAAATAGTGTCTTTCAATTTTATTAAATAGTGTTAGTTCAACTTTTTTTGGATCAACTAGAACAAATTTTACTTCAGAGGGATGTTTTTTATATAACAGAGAAGTTAAAACTGTATTTAGTCCAACAGATTTACCTTGACCAGTTGCTCCAGCCATAAGTAAATGTGGCATTTTAGCAAGATCTACAACATAAGTTTCGTTACTAATATTTTTACCAAGTGCAATAGGAAGTTCCATTTCAGCTTCTTGATAATTTTTTGAAGCTAATACAGACTTCATAGAAACTATTGTTGAATTTTTATTTGGAACTTCAATTCCAATTGTTCCTTTTCCTGGAATTGGTGCTATAATTCTAATTCCTAATGCTGCTAATGATAAAGCAATGTCATCTTCTAAATTTTTAATTTTTGAAATTCTAATTCCTGCTTCTGGAATAATTTCATAAAGTGTAACTGTTGGTCCAATAGTAGCTTTTATTTGATCAATCCCAATTTTGTAATTCTTTAGAGTTTCAATTATTTTCCCTTTGTTTTCTTCTAATTCTTCTTCATTTATTGTTATTACGCCTCCACTATCATATTCGTTTAACAATTCTATTGATGGAGTTTTGTAATTTTTTAATTCTAACGTATGATCGTATTCTCCGAATTTTTTAACTAAACCTTTAGCTATAGCATCTTCATCAAGTATTTCTTCTTCTTTATTATTCTCAATCTCAATTTTAATTTCAGTTTCTTCTTTTAGATCTGATTTTTCTTCAGATTTATCTTTATATGATGAAAAATTTGCAATAGTTGGTTTGAGTTCTTCACTTTTGATATTAAATTTAGATTTGGTTTCTAGATCTTTTTTATCTGTAGAAAGATCTACTTTAATTGATTCAGTTTGGTTTTCATCAATCAAATCTTTCTTGACTTTAGGATATAGTTTTTTGAAAAACTCAAAAACTTTTTCTGGGGTTACTTTTAATCTAACAACGATGTATGACAACAAACCAAAAATTAATATTGAAACTATTCCTATATCGCCAATATAAATTTTTAAAAATTCATTGACTTCAAATCCAATACTTCCAGAATATATATAGTTAGTTGAGTAGTGTCCAAAAAATAATGAAAACCAAATCATTATTAATATTCCCCAAAACCATCTTTTATTAAGTTTTGTTAAATCTGCATTTACAAATAATGTTAAACCTGAAATAAACAGTAAAAGAGGAAAAATAAATGAAGAAATACCAAACATTAAGTAAATCAAAAAATGACTTATCAGAGCTCCAAACTTACTAGCAATGTTTACTGAATCTACACCTTTATCAAAAAACTGAGTGAGTTCAGATTGGTCAGCTCTCCATGTGCCAAAATAAGAAACTAAAGAAGAAAAAATAATAATTGAAAATAACACTAAAAAAACCCCAAACATTATTTGCTGACTTCTAGTCAATGAAAAATATCCTTTTATACTTTTAGTTTTAGTCATATGAGGTATTTAACAAAAGTAAATATTTATTAATTAATATTATGATGCATTAATATCAAGTTTTTTGATTTTATAATTTAATCCAGCTACAATTAATGTCATAAAGAAACTTAACCAATTGAATATAGCATAAAAGAAGTAATCTAAAACACTTACTCCTAATACCCCAGATTGGTATGCGCCACAACTATTCCATGGTATTAAAACAGATGTTACAGTTCCAGTATCCTCAAGTGTTCTGCTTAAGTTTTCAGGTGCTAAATTTTTCTCCTTAAAAGCTTTTTCAAACATTTTTCCAGGTATAACTATAGCTAGGTATTGATCAGAAGTGGTTAGGTTAATGGCCAAACAACTTCCAGCAGTACTTGCAAATAAAGAAAAAGTTGATTTTCCTAAGTTTAGTAAAGATGTTGTTATTGTTTTTAATGCACCAATAGACTCCATAACTCCACCAAAAACCATCGCACTAATTACTAACCATATTGTATTCATCATTCCAATCATTCCTCCACTTTTAAAAAGATCATTTAATTCTGAATTTCCAGACTCTATATTTGTATCTATAGTGATAGAGTTAACTATAGCGCTATAAGCTCCTTCAAATGTTAATGTATTAGAATTAGACAATTGGATTAAAATGTCTTGTTGAAATATTAAAGCAAATATTGCCCCCATTATTGTTCCAGTAAACAAAGCTATTATTGGAGGTGTTTTTTTTATAATTAATATAATGACTATTAAAGGCACTATAAATATTAAAGGAGTTATATTAAAAGTTTGACTTATAGCTTCAAGTAAAACAGTATTATCAGTTGGTCCAGATGAAACCATGTAGAAATTTAATATAATAAATATTAAAAGGCTTATTGTTATTGTTGGGATTGTAGTAATGGTCAAATACTTTATATGAGTAAATAAATCTGATCCAGAAATTGCTGGGGCAAGATTTGTTGTATCACTTAATGGAGATAGCTTATCACCAAAATAAGCTCCAGAAATAATTGCTCCAGCAGACATTTCTACTGGAATTCCTATTGCTTTAGAAATACCAATTAATGCAATTCCAACTGTAGCAGATGTCGTCCAGCTGCTTCCTGTAGCAATCGAAATAATTGCACAGATTACTAAACATGCAGGAAGAAAAATTGATGGATGAAGTATCTTTAAGCCATAATAAATCATTGAAGGAATTATTCCGCTAATTAACCATGTCCCTGATAATGCACCAACAAAAAGTAAAATTACTATAGCACCAGTTACAGATTTTAAATTTTCAGCAACTTGAGTCATCATGTTGCTAAATTTGAAACCCTTATAAATACCTAATGCAATTCCAGCAGCAGCTCCAACAAGTAGTATAAATTGATTAGAACCACCCATAGCATCGTCTCCATAAACATAAACATTAAAGGATAAAAACATGATTAAAAGAATTATAGGAAATAAAGATTCTTTTAATGAAATATTTATTTTTTCATGAATTGTTTCATCTGTTTTTGTCATATAGCTAATATATAATTAGTTCAATTAAAAAAGTAATTGATTTATGAATTAAATTAAAACATTTGTATTTTTGATAAAAAAAATAAATGGAACATTTTGATGTTGTTGTTATTGGTTCAGGACCTGGTGGATATGTTAGTGCCATAAGATGTGCACAGTTGGGTATGAAAACAGCTATTATAGAAAAATACAACACCTTAGGGGGGACATGTTTAAACGTCGGATGTATTCCTTCAAAATCATTATTAGATTCTTCTCATCATTACCATGAAGCTGTACATAATTTTTCAACTCATGGGATTGAAATTGACGGTACTATTAAAGTGGATTTGAATAAAATGATTTCCAGAAAAGATTCTGTTGTTGATCAAACTACAAAAGGAATTGATTATTTAATGTCAAAAAATAAAATTAAAGTTTTTAATGGAATAGGGGCATTTGAAGATAATCAGACTATAACCATTAATAGTTCAGATAAAATTAAATTTAGTAATGCTATTATAGCTACAGGATCGAAGCCGATTTCGTTACCCTTTGCTAAGATTGACAAGAAAAGAGTAATAAGTTCAACAGAAGCTTTGAAGTTAAAAGAAATACCAAAAAAACTTATTATTATTGGAGGAGGAGTCATAGGATTAGAATTAGGTCAGGTTTACAATCGACTTGGTTCTGAGGTGTCAGTTATTGAGTATTCTAATAAAATAACTCCTTTTATGGATGGTGCTGTTTCCAAAGAATTATTAAGAATATTTAAAAAGCAAAAAATAAAATTTTATTTATCTCACAAAGTAACATCTGTAAAATCTGAAAATAATTTTGTTAGTGTAACTGCTGAAGATTCAAACGGAACAAATGTTTCATTTGAAGGAGATTATTGTTTAGTTTCTGTTGGAAGGAAACCTTACACAGATGGCCTAAACCTTGATTCATTGGGTATTAATACAAATCAAAAAGGTCAAATTGAAGTAAATGATAAGCTTCAAACAAGTGTTGAAAATATTTATGCGATTGGGGACGTTATTAAAGGACCTATGTTAGCTCATAAAGCTGAAGAGGAAGGTGTTTTGGTTGCAGAAATTTTAGCCAAACAAAAACCTCACATAAATTATAATTTAATTCCAAACGTTATTTATACTTGGCCAGAAGTAGCTTCTGTTGGAAAAACTCAAGAACAGTTATTAAATGAAGGTATTGAATTTAAAACAGGTCAATTTCCAATGCGAGCTCTAGGAAGATCAAGAGCAAGTATGGATATAGATGGTTTTGTTAAGATACTGGCTGACAAAAAAACTGATGAAATACTAGGTGTTCATATTATTGGAGCTAGAGCTGCGGATTTGATCGCAGAGGCTGTAACTGCTATGGAATTTAGAGCTTCTGCTGAAGATATTTCTAGAATGAGTCATTCTCATCCAACTTATGCTGAAGCCATTAAAGAAGCCGCATTAGCTGCTACAGACAATAGGCCATTACATATTTAATTTAAGGCCTTTTTCATTTTTATCTCTATTTCCTTTAAACATAGGTTTCCTATGCTTCCTTTTAATGTATGATTAAAATCTTTTTTTGGTATATAATTGCCATTTTTGATATCCTCAGAAATTTTTAAATATGCATCCCTAAATGAAAATCCATTATTTACTAGTTCATTCAAATTTTCAACTGTAAAAGCATATTTGTACTTTTCATCTTCAAGAATATTTTCTCTTAAATTGATTTTTTTTATTGAATAGTCTAATATTTCTAAACAGTTTTTAATCTCAATAACTGACTCTATTATTTTTCCTTTATATAATTGTAAATCTCTGTGATATCCACTGGTTAAGTTAATAGATATACTGTTAAATTCATTTGTTAAAGATTGAATAATATTACATTTCCCTCTAATTAACTCAAATACATCTGGATTTTTTTTATGAGGCATTATACTAGATCCAGTTGTTATTTCATCTGGAAATGATATAAAATTTAATTCTTGAGTCATATAAAAGCAGATATCAGCAGATAATTTTGATAATGTACTTGCTAAAGAACCTATTGCAATAGCTACTGATTTTTCAACTTTTCCTCTGTTCATTTGGGAAGACACAACATTATATTTAAGTTCACTAAAACCTAATTCTTTAGTTGTAAAATCTCTATCTATTTTAAATGAACTTCCAAAGCCAGCTGCACTTCCAAGTGGATTTTGATCATTGATTTTAAAAGCGGTATTTAAATAAAGAACATCGTCAATCAAGCATTCTGCATAAGATGAAAACCATAAGCCAAATGATGAGGGCATAGCAACTTGTAAATGTGTATATCCAGGAAGTAAAAGATTTTTATTTTTTTCTGCTAATTCAATTAAAGTGTTGAATAGGTTTTTTGTCAAAAATTTAATTTCACATATTTCGTTTTTTAAATATAATTGAGTTGCAACTAAAACCTGATCATTTCTTGATCTTCCAGTATGAATTTTCTTTCCAACTTTACCTAACTTTTTTACAAGTATTGATTCAATTTTTGAATGAACATCTTCATATTCATCTTCAATAATGAAATTTCCAATCTCAATATCTTTTAATATCATATTTAGTTCAGAAATTATATTATTAAGTTCAGCTTTATTTAAAACATCTATTTTATTTAACATTTTAGCATGAGCAATGGTAGCTATAACATCGTATTCAGCTAAGAAAAGATCATTGATTCTATCATTACCAACAGTGAACTTTTCAATTTTTATATTTAAATTATCATCTTTATTCCAGAGTTTCATGACTTACAGTATTTTATTTAATAGTTTAATGTATTGTGGTATGGCATTATTAATTTCATTTATATATATATATTCGTCAGCGCTGTGAGATCTTAAAGAATCTCCAGGACCTATTTTTGTTGAGGGGAATGAAATCTTTGATTGATCTGATAGAGTAGGAGATCCATACTTTTGAATCTCTAATTTATTAGCTGCTAATACAATTGGATGATTTGTTGAAATTGATGATGAGTTAAGGTTTAATGATCTTGGTATTATTTGACATGGAGCATTCATTTTTAAAATGTCATAAATTTCTTTATTTGTATAGCAATCATTTACTCTAACATCAAGAACTAGCTCCAGTTCTGATGGTACTACATTATGTTGGTTTCCAGATTTTATTTGAGTTACAGTCACTTTTACTTTTCCTAAAAAATTAGATGTTTTTTCAAACTTTAAATTATTAATCCAATTAAGAACTTTGATTGATTTTATTATAGGATTGTTATCGTTTTCGTGTGCTGCATGACTTGAAGTTCCCTCAATTTTTAAATCAAATACAATTAATCCCCTTTCTGCGATTGCCATTTTCATAAGTGTAGGCTCACCAATAATTGCGAAGTCAATTTTTGGAAGAATTGGGATAATTGAAGCAATTCCATTTTCACCAGAACATTCTTCTTCAGCAGACGCAAGAATTATTAAATTGTATTTCAAATCCTGTCTATTATAATAATAAGTGAATACTGCTATTAATGACACCAATGCTCCACCAGCGTCATTACTTCCTAGTCCGTAAAGCTTACCGTTTTCAATTTTACTATTGAAAGGATCATTCTTATATCCTTTATTAGGCTTTACTGTATCGTGATGAGAATTCAGTAGAATTGTTGGTTTTTTTGAATCATAGAATTTGTTAAAAGCAAATACATTGTTTTTATTTCTTTTAAATTCTATATCTTTTGAAATGAACCATTTTTCTATTCTGTTTCCTGTTTTATCTTCATTAAAGGAATACGATTCTATTTCAATTAAATCTTTTAATAGATCAATTGAATTGCTAATTAATTCATTCATTATAAAATAATTTTTGTACAATTTTTAGTACTATTTATAATATCATGATCACCTATATATATATCATTTACACCGTTCTCTAAAGCATGAAAACAATTATCAATTTTAGGAATCATTCCATCAGTTATAATGTTTTTTTCGATTAATTGTTGATAATCAAAATTATTAATCGTTTTTTTAATACTTAATTCATCAACTGGATCAATTAAAATACCAGTTTTATCAAAACAATATTTTAAAGTAACCTTAAAATATTTAGATAATTTTATTGAAATTTCTGAAGCAATACTATCTGCATTAGTATTTAGTAATTGCCCAGATCCATTATGAGTGAGAGAACAAATAATTGGTGATATTTTTAATTCTAGTAACTGTTGAATAAAATTAGTTTCAATATTTACTATATCTCCAACTAGTCCGAAATCAATATCATTATTTTCTCTAATTTTTGATGTAATTATATTTGCATCCGCTCCACACAGACCTAAAGCATTACAATTATATCCTTGCAGAACAGAAACTATGCTTTTATTTATAAGTCCAGCATAAGTCATAACAGCAACATTTAGAGCATTTGAATCGGTAATTCTTCTTCCGTTAATCATTTTAACTGGAATACCAAGTCTGATCATATATTGAGATGCAATTATCCCTCCTCCATGAACTAATAATTTAAATCCTTTTATTTGGGAATAATTTTTTAAAAATTTTTTGAATACTTTATTTTCATTTAATATTCCTCCACCAACTTTTACTATTGTTAATTTATTTTTCATCAGACATTAATTCTTTTAATATAATTTGAGCTGCATATGTTCTGTTATTTGCTTGCTGAATAACAAGTGATTTCTTTGAATCTAAAACTGAATCTGAAACTACAACATTTCTTCTAACAGGAAGACAATGCATGAAATACGCGTTGTTCGTTAATTTCATCTTATTATCATTTACCATCCATGAATTATCACTTATAAGTACTTTTCCATAATCATCATAACTAGACCAGTTTTTTGCATAAATAAAATCAGCATTTTTAAATGCTTTATTTTGATCATGAATAATTTCAATTCCATCAGTGATTCTTGTATTCAAATCATATCCTTTTGGATTAGTTATTGTTAAATCATAGTTATTAATTTTACACATTTTTATAAATGAGTTCGATACTGCATGTGGAAGTGGTTTTGGGTGAGGAGCCCATGTTAAAACAATTTTAGGTTTATTAGAATTCTTGTTTTCATTAATCGTCACAGCATCTGCAAGTGCTTGCAAAGGATGTGCTACTGAACTTTCTAAATTTAATACTGGGATAGATGCATGTTTTACAAACGAGTTAATGATTTTATCACTATTGTCAATTTCTTTATTTTCAAGATTAGCAAATGCTCTAATTCCTACAACATCACAATATTGTGATATTACTTTTGCTGCATCTTTTATATGTTCGGCTTTATTACCTGACATTATAATATTATCATCTAATTCTAGTTGCCATCCATCATCTTTGAAATTCATTACAATAGATTTCAAACCAAGGTTGATTGCAGCTTTTTGAGTACTCAATCTTGTTCTAAGGCTTGGATTAAAAAAAATGAGTCCCAAAACTTTATTCTTTAGAATTGACTTGGAATTAGATAATCCATTTTTACATTTATTTATTTCGCCTAGTAAATAATTATAATCTTGTATATCGCTAGAATTTATAAAATTTTTCATGATAGTTCTATTTTAAGAGCATTGTAAAGTATATCTATATCTTTTTTTTCAATATTTAAAGGCGGGAGAATTCTTAGTAAATTTTTATTTGCACTTCCACCAGTAAAAATTTTATGTTTAAAAATCAATTTTTTTCTTAAATCAGCAGCTTCGAAATCAAATTCTAAACCTAGCATTAGCCCTCTACCTTTGATCTTTTTTACAGACTTAATTGAAGATATTTTTTTTCTAAAATATTTTTCAATTAATTTAGAATTGTTAATTAAGTTTTCTTTTTTAATTATTTCAAGAACGGATAATACTGCACTACAAGCAAGGTGGTTCCCCCCAAAAGTAGTCCCAAGCATTCCCAAATGAGATTTTATATGACTTTTGATCAATACACCTCCAACTGGAAAACCATTACCCATTCCTTTAGCAATACAGATTATGTCAGGACTAATATTGTGTTTTTGAAATGCAAAAAAATCACCACTTCTTCCAAATCCAGATTGAACTTCATCTGCTATTAAACAAGTATTATGAATTTTGCACTGTTTAGAAATATATTTCACAAATTCTGTATCAGGTTGATCTAGACCACCGACCCCTTGAATTGATTCAAAAATAACAGCACATACATCTCCTTTAGATATTTCATCTAAAAATTTGATTTTATTATTGAAATCAATGAACTTGACATCTATTTGCTTGTTTAATAATGACTTTATTTTTTCATTATCTGTCACACTTAGTGAGGCATTACTTCTTCCGTGAAATGAATTTTTAAAAGCAATTATTTTAGATTTATTTGTATGAAATGATGCTATTTGTAATGCATTTTCATTTGCTTCAGCTCCGCTATTACTAAAAAAAATTTTATAATCGTCACAGCCAGATTGCTTTATTATTTCATTTGCAACTTTGTTTTGTAAATCATTGATTATATAATTAGAGTAAAAACCAATTTTATTTAATTGTGAATTCATGTTTTTAATATATGTTGGATGACTGTGCCCAACTGAAATTACAGCATGACCGCCATATAAGTCTAAGTATTTATTTCCTTCAGTATCATATACATAACACATTTTCGCATGAGAAGGAGTGATATTAAATAATGGATAAACGTTGAATAAATTCATTTTTATTAATATTTAAAAAATTGATGATTTAAGTCTTAATCCTTCAGTCTCCTTTAATCCAAACATTAAATTCATGTTTTGAATTGCTTGACCTGAAGCTCCTTTTATTAAATTATCAATGATAGAAGTGATTAATAATTTTCCATTTATTAACGAAAAATGAAGAATACATTTATTAGTATTTATAACTTGTTTTAAATTAATTTCATTTTCAGAAATAATTACAAAAGGATGATCATTATAAAACTTTTTATAAATCTCTTTTATAACATTTATCTCTGTTTTGCATTCAAAATAACTAGTACAAAATATTCCTCTTGTAAAACTTCCTCTTACTGTGATTAAATTTATATTGTAATTTATTTTATTTTTTTTATCAAATGAATATTTTATTTCATCGAGATGTTGATGATTAAATTCTTTGTATGATGAAATATTATTGTTTCTCCAACTGTAGTGTGTAGTTGAATTTGGTATTATTCCTGCCCCTGTACTTCCTGTAATTGCATTTGAATGTATATCACTATTTATAATATTATTACTTATTGATGGTAGTAAAGCTATTTGTAATGCAGTAGCAAAACATCCTGGATTTGCTATGTTGTTTGAACTTTTTATTGAGTCTTTTTGTAATTCAGGTAATCCGTAAGTGAATTTCCTAATTTCATTTCCAATTGTTATCGATTTTTCTAATCTAAAATCTTGACTTAAATCAATGATTTTAGTATTTGAGTTAATTAAGTTCTTTAGAATAAAATCTTTTGATTTCCCATGACCTTGACATAAGAAAATAACATCTGAAGGACTAACTGTATTTGTAAATTTAAGCTCAATATCTCCAATCAAATCGGTGAAAATATCACATATTGACTTACCATTATTTGTGTTACTATATGCAAATACTATTTCAACATTGTGATGATTAACCAATAATCTTAAAAGTTCACTTCCAGTGTATCCCGATGCTCCAACAACTCCTACTTTAATTTTATTTTTCATTGACATATTGATATATTTTGTTTTGATTAGAAGCTATTTTTATAAAACCTTTTGCGTCCTCAGCTGACCATTTATTATTTATCTCTCCGTATGTACCAAATACGTTGTTCATTAAATCATTTTCAGAACTAATACCATTGAGTTCAAATCTGAAAGGATGTAGTGTGACATAAACATCTCCATTTACATTTTTTTGACTACTTTGAAGAAAACATTCAATATCTCTAAGTACAGGATCTAAATATTGACCTTCATGTAAATGCATTCCGTAAAAATTTGAAAGTTGATCTTTTTGAAATTGTTGCCATTTTGTTAAAGTATGTTTTTCAAGTAGGTGGTGAGATTTTATTATTAGCATAGGACCTCCTGCTTGAAATCCTACTCTTCCTTTAATTCCAATTATACTATCGCCTACATGTATATCTCTTCCAATACAATAATCGTTACATTGTTTTGAAATTAATTCAATGCATGTAACTGAGTCATATTTTTCTCCATTATAGCCACATATTTCACCATTTTTAAATGTTAATGTTATTTCTTTTGAAGTTTTGCTTTTTAAATTTCCTGGATATGCAGAGTTAGGTAGTTTTAAATCTGATGTTAACGTTTCATCTCCACCAACACTAGTGCCCCACAAACCTTTATTGATTGAATATTTTGCTTTTTCCCAAGATATTTTTATTCCAGACTCATTTAAAAAATCAATTTCATTTTCTCTAGTTAATTTTGAATCTCTTATTGGTGTTAATATCTTAATTTCAGGTGCAAGTATTTGAAATATTGAATCAAATCTTACCTGATCATTCCCAGCCCCTGTACTTCCATGTGCAATATGAGTTGCATTGTTTTGTTTGGCATAATTAACTATTTCCATTGCCTGAATTGTTCTTTCAGAACTAACGGAAAGCGGATATGTATTGTTTCTTAGTACATTTCCATAAACTAAATATTTAATTATTCTATTATAAAATGAATCAACTGCGTCTATTGAAGTAAACGAATAAGCACCTAATCTGATTGCTTTTTCTTTTATTTTATTAGTCTCTTCAATGGTAAAACCGCCTGTATTAATATTAACAGCATGAACTTCATTTTCAATTGATAATTTTTTTAAACAATAAGATGTGTCTAATCCTCCACTATAAGCTAATATTATTTTCTTCATAATTTATTTTTTAGGTTCATAAAGCATGCCCGTGCAAAGGCACATTGATTTATTTGTTCTGTTTAAAACATCATAATTTTTACAGGTTTGACATCCTTTCCAAAATTCTTCATCACTTGTTAATTCAGAAAACGTTACAGGTTTGTAGCCCAATTGATAATTTATTTTCATGACAGGTAATCCAGTAGTTATGCCAAATATTTTTGCATTTGGGTATTTAATTATTGAATGTTCAAAAGTTAATTTTTTTATTTTTTTAGCTAGTCCTTTTCCTCTAAAAGAAGGGTTTACAATTAAACCTGAATGAGCAACATACTTTCCGTGTCCCCAAATTTCTATATAACAAAATCCAGCAAATTCATTTTCTTTAACAGCTATAACAGCATTACCATTTTCAATTTTTTTTCTAATGTATTCAGGTGATCTTAAAGCAATACCTGTTCCTCTAGTTTTTGCTGAAGAACTAATAGATTTTGATATAATATCACAGTATTTTATATGCTTCAATGAAGCAACAGTAATTTCCAAGATGTTAAAAATTTTTAGTTAAGAATGAATTGAAATGAAACTGGACTCACCTAGTTTCTTAAATAGATATATACCCAAATGGGCGGGCACGACGTGAAGCCGATGCGTTTAAAGAAAAATTAAAATATCTATTAATAATCACTTTGTAAATCTATAAAAAAAATTAAACAAACAAAATATATTATAGAAAAAAACAATTAAGTAAATTTGAAAAAAAACATTTTGAAAAGATTTTCTAAAAAATTTAACCCTAAAGATTTGAATCTTTTCAAAGATAAATTATTGAAATGGTCTAATAGTTTTAAAGTTTCTACATTTTTAAACTCTAATAATTACAGTTCAAATGTTAGTGAATATGAGTGTATATGTGCTGTTGAACTAGAGTCTGAAATTCCTTACACAGTTAGTGATTCAACTCAAAAATTAGATGAATATTTAATAAAGATTAATGATTGGGTGTTTGGGTACATTAATTATGATTTAAAAAATGAAATTGAAAATTTAAAAAGTAATAACACTGACAACTATAATTTACCTAACCTATATTTTTATCAGCCAAAAAAAATATGGATTATTAGAAATGACTGTATTGAAGCATTGTACTTAGAACCTAATTCAATTTTTCAAGACTGGACTACTATTAATAACCTGGAATTTAACAATAATTTTAATGTTTTTACTGCTCCAAAACTTAGTCAAAAATTAAATAAAGATCAGTACTTAAATAAGATAGAATTATTAAAAAGTCATATAAATAGAGGAGATATTTATGAAGTTAATTTTTGTTTTGAGTGGTTTAGTGAAAATGTAGAAATAGATCCACTTTATGTTTATCAAAATCTAAATCGAATATCTAAATCTCCGATGAGTGTATATTTTAAAAATAAGAGTTTACATTTAATTTGTTCATCACCAGAAAGATATTTAAAAAAACAGAACACGAAATTAACTAGTCAACCTATTAAAGGAACAAGTAGAAGAGATCATGATTTTAATATTGACAAAAGCTTGAAACACAAATTAAAACTTGATCCAAAAGAAAGATCTGAAAACATAATGATAGTTGATTTAGTAAGGAATGATATGTCAAGGTTTTCAAAGCCTGGTTCTGTTAAAGTAAAAGAATTGTGCGAGGTTTATCCTTTTAAACAGGTTCATCAAATGATTTCAACTATTGAGTCTCAAGTTGTAAGTTCTTTGAAAATCGGAAAAATAATAGAAGGTAGTTTTCCTATGGGAAGTATGACAGGTGCTCCAAAAGTAAAAGCTATGAAAATAATTGACGAACTTGAAGTTACAAAAAGAGGTCTTTACAGTGGTGCTGTTGGTTTTATTGATCCTAATGGTGATTTTGATTTTAATGTCGTTATAAGGTCACTTATATATGATTCAATGACTAAGTATTTGTCTTTTCATGTAGGCAGTGCTATTACTGCTAAATCCAAAGGAATAAATGAATACGAAGAATGTTTATTAAAAGGCAAAGCAATGATTTTATCATTAACTTAATTTTTATTCTTTTTTAATGTAATATTGTTAAAAATGTTAAATATTCTTAATAAACATATTGAAAACGATTTATCTTTTTTAAAAGATAAAAAACTATTAGTTTGTGTTAGTGGAGGAGTAGATAGCATGGTTCTTTTGAATCTTTTACATAAAATGAATTTTAAAATTGGTGTTGCACATTGCAATTTTAAATTGAGAAACAAAGAAAGTGATAATGATTCCTTGTTTGTTAAAAATATATGTAAAACCAGTTCTATTCCTTTTTTTTCTAAGGATTTTGATATAAATATTCCAAAACATTCAGTTCAAATGTCGGCTAGAAAATTAAGATATGAGTGGTTTTATCAGTTACTTGAGATTTATGAGTATGATTTCATATTGACTGCTCATCATTTGAACGATTCAATAGAAACATTTTTAATAAATCTAATCAGATCAACTGGAATTGATGGACTTACGGGAATTAAGTCAGTTAACAATAAAGTTATTAGACCTTTACTTTATTTTAATAAGTCCCAGATAATGGATTATGCAATCGATAATAAAATTCAATGGAGAGAAGATTCGTCAAACAAAAAAAATGATTATTTAAGAAATAAAATAAGAAATAAATTAGTTCCCGTTTTAAATGATATTGATTCTGATTTTATAAATAATTTTTCCAATACTATTGATCGATTAAAAGATTCTAGTTTAATTTTAAGAAAACACACAGAAAATTTTAAATCTCTATATTTTAAAGAAAATAATGATGAAATTTTAATATTAAAATCTATACTTAAAGATTTGTCTAGCACTATGATTTTTAATTTGTTTAATGATTACGGATTTAAAAATCCAGAACAAATTTTGAATCTTTGTAATGCGAAATCTGGAAAAATTATATCTTCTAAGTTGTTTTCTATTTTAAGTAACAGAACACAACTTGTTTTAAAAAAAAACATTAATAACGTTGAATTAGATTATTTTTATAATAATGATGATGATTGCTTTTTGCCAGAAAATATAATTGTAGAGGAAGGTAGTTTTGTTATTGATAATAAATCCTTGTATTTAAAAAAAAGTGAAATCAAGTTCCCTATAATCATAAGAAGATGGCAATCTGGTGATTTGATTTATCCAACAGGAATGAATGGGAAAAAATTAGTATCTAAATTATTAAAGGATAATAAACTATCTATTTTTGAAAAGGATAAACAATATGTATTAACTGATCAAGATCATATTTTATGGGTCATTGGCATAAGATTTGATAAAAGAAAGTATAGTAACACTAATTCAAATTTAAAAATATCAATTTTTGAAAAATAATTTTTTATTATTATTATTTTCAGTACTAAGTTTTCTTAGTTATTCACAGGATCCTGTAACCTTTGAAACTCAGGTTAAGAAAATTTCAGAAAATACTTTTGAATTAATTACTACAGCTGATATTCAAAATGATTGGAGATTATATTCACAAAACTTATCCACAGGTGGAGCGATTCCTACCGAATTTATTTTTAATATCAAACCACAATCCATTAAGTTAATAGGTAATGTTAAGGAGTCTGAATCAATCACGAAATTCGATCCTATTTTTCAGTTAGATCAATCTTATTTTGAAAATCAATCAACTTTTACTCAATTAATTGAAACTAATGATATTATTGATAATATATCTGCTGTAATTGCATATCAGGCTTGTGATGATGTTGTTTGTATTTTCAGAGAAGCAACTCTTATTTTTAGTTTAGATGGAACAAAATTGACTATTGAAAATGAAGATTTGACATCAGATATTTTTGTAAGTGATAATGCTTTAGCAATTGATCTCAAGAATACAGATTTATTATCTACAATTAATAATAGTACTGTTATATCTTCTAATTCTTATTTAAACTTGTTTATTCTTGGGTTTATTGGTGGATTATTAGCCCTTTTAACGCCATGCGTTTTTCCGATGATTCCTTTGACAGTTTCATTTTTCACTAACAGTAATTCTAAAAGTAATGCTAAGTTTAACGCAATTACATATGGTTTATTTATAATTGGTATTTATTTGTCTTTAAGTATTCCTTTTCATTTTCTTGATTCAATTGATCCAGAAATATTAAATAGTATTTCAACAAATGCAGGACTAAATATTTTCTTTTTTATTGTTTTCGTTCTTTTTGCATTTTCATTTTTTGGTTTTTATGAAATTACTATTCCATCCAAGTGGGTTAATTCAATTGATTCAAAATCTAATTCAATTGGAGGATTAATTGGGATATTTTTTATGGCATTAACTTTAGTTCTTGTGTCATTTTCTTGTACAGGTCCAATATTAGGCTCGTTATTGGTTGGTTCAATTTCTTCTCAAGGTGGTGCAATTCAGCTAACCATAGGTATGCTAGGTTTTGGAGTTGCTTTAGCTTTACCATTTACAATTTTCGCTTTATTTCCAAATTTACTTACTACACTTCCTAAATCTGGTAGATGGATGAATACTTTTAAAGTAATATTAGGTTTTATAGAATTAGGTTTCGCATTCAAGTTTTTATCAAATGCTGATTTAGTTGAGCATTGGGGAATTCTTAAAAGAGAAGTTTTCATAGGAATATGGGTATTGATTTCTTTTTCTTTATCTATGTATTTATTAGGTGCATATAAATTTCCACATGAAACTAAAAATGTTAAAAGATCAAACTTTAATTTTATTCTTGGTTTTTTTGTTCTTGGTTTTTCCGTCTATTTGTTTCCAGCACTATTACAAAACGGTTCTGATAAAGCCAGATTATTAAGTGGTTTTACTCCTCCTGCCTTTTATTCAATTTATAAAAAGTCTAATGACTGTCCTTTAGGTTTTACATGTTTTAAAGACTTTGATTCAGGTCTTAGTTATGCTAAATCTCAAAACAAACCTATATTATTAGATTTTACCGGTTGGGCATGTGTAAATTGTAGAAGAATAGAGGAGAATGTTTGGACTGATCCTCAAGTTTATAATTTAATCAATGACAATTTTGTTTTAATATCTCTGTATGTTGATGATAGGAAGGAATTAGATGTTAAAGATTATATTAAATTAAAATACAAATCAGGTAAAGAGAAAGTTATTAAAACAGTAGGAGAGAAGGGCGCAACATTTCAAGCAATTAATTTTAAAAGCGCTTCACAACCATATTATGTTCTTTTAGATACTGATTTAAGAATACTTAATAAGCCTATACAGTATACCTCTAAAGACAAGTATTTAAATTGGTTAATAGAGGGATTAGGTAATTTATAATATTTTTCCTTCGTGATATATTAATGGATCAAGTTTAGATTTATTTATTTCGCCACTTAAGTATTCTCCTAAATAGATATAATGGTCTCCTGCGCTTATAATTTCCTTGATTTTACATTCAAGAAATGAACAAGAATTTGATATTATTTTAATCTTGTTTTTTGATTCTATAGTTTCAACATTATTAAATCTATCAGTTTGACTTAGTTTATTATTAGCAAACTGAAAACAGATGTCTTTTTGATTATCACTTAAAATATTTACGTTAAAAAAACTGTCTTTTTTAAGAGCTATGTTTGATTTTGCTTTTTTGTTTAAGCAAAATAAAACCAATAATGGATCAATTGAAACTGAAGTAAATGAGTTAGCCGTAAACCCATAATCTTTGTTTGTTGAATCTTTAGAGGTAATTACAGTGACACCAGTAGCATAAGTGCTGCAGATTTCTTTAAAAAGTGATGTGTTCATTAATAAATTTTATCAAATATAACTATATACATCTTTAAAAGGAACCCTTAATTGTTCTCCATAGATGCCCTTTTCTGTTCTAATACCACATCCAATAACCATATTAATTTCAGATTTCGATGGTAGATTCAATATTTTTTTAACCAATAAAGTATCAGAACCTTCCATTGGACATGTATCATAACCAATACCTGCCATACTTATCATGAAATTTTGTGCGGCAAGTCCAGCACTTTTATGAGCCACTATCCTCGTATCTGTTGAGGAAACTTGTCGCACAGTAGGCATGAATAGCCCAATTAGTTGAAATATTATATTTTTAACAATTCCGAAAACTCCCAAAAAATCAAAATATAACGTTGGAATAATCTTTTTATAATATTTTTGTGCTTGATTTAGCCTTTTATGTGAAATTTGATTTTCTTTAGATTGTTTAAGTATTGTATCTGCATTCCAATTTGCTCTATCTCTCCAAAGATCTTTTCTTACAACAATAATAACTAATTGATTTGCTGTTTTAGCGGCGCTTTGGTTAAGGCAAGCTTTAGATAATTTTTTCAAAATATTTTTATTAGCTACATGAATAAATTGCCAAAGCTGTAGATTACTACTGTTAGGAGCTAACGTTGCATTTCTTAAACAATTTTCAACTTTTTTTGAATCTAAGTCTTCATCACTAAAAACTCTTACTGATCTTCTAAATTTAATAGCTTCACTAGCAGTTTTTTCTTTATTCATTTAAGAAATTAGTTTTAATATTTTTTTCAAAAAATTGATTTTATTTTTAAAAGGAGGATATCTTAGTGGAGGATCAATCCATAAAGGTTTTGATATGTATGGTTTAAAATGAGAAAAAGTCTTAAATGTAGATTCACCATGATATTTACCCATCCCGCTTTGACCAACACCGCCAAACGGTAACCTGTCATTAGCAATATGTAAAACAGTATCGTTAATTGCACCTCCTCCAAATGGATATGATTCTAGAAATTTCTTTCCAAAACTAGTGTTATTAGTAAAGATATACAAAGCAAGAGGATGAGAATATCTTTCTATTAATTCATCAATTTCACTAAATTCTTCGTATTCAATTATTGGTAATATTGGTCCAAATATTTCGCTCTCCATTATCTTAGAATCTAGATTCTCGATCTCCACTATTGTTGGTTCGAAAAACTTATTATCAATATCAAATTTCCCGCCGTGTAATATTTTTTCATTTTGAACTAATGAAACAAGATATTTCATATGTTTTTCACTAATTATCCTTCCATACTCTTCACACTTTATTACATCTTCACTGTAAGTTTTTGTTATTTGATTAATTAATTCTTTAATTAAACTGTTTTTTATTTTTTTGTTTACAATTAAAAAATCTGGTGCTATACAAGTTTGACCACAATTTGTAAATTTTCCCCAAACTATTCTTTTTGCAGTAACTTTTATTGAAGCAGTTTCATCAATTATGCATGGATTTTTACCTCCAAGTTCAAGAGTCGTAGGAGTTAAATTTACAGCTGCTGCCTTTGCAACAATTTTCCCTACTTCAATACTTCCTGTGAAAAATATATAATCCCAATTAAATTCTAATAAATCAGATGCTATTTTCGGACCACCTACAACAACATCTACGTGTCCAGAATCAAAAACTGAACTTAAGATGTCGGTTAATACTTGACTTGTTTGAACAGAGTATTCGGAGGGTTTTAATAAAACAGTATTTCCTGCTGCAATTGCTCCAATTAATGGTGCGATAGATAATTGAAATGGATAATTCCAAGGAGATATATGTAATGTATTTCCTAAAGGTTCAGGAATAATATAATCTGACGAAGGAAAATTTATTAAATTTGATCTAACTGATTTTCTTTTAACCCATTTTTTTATTCCTTTCAAGGCAATATTAATTTCAGAATAAACAAAATGAATTTCAGTCAAGTAACTTTCACCTGATGATTTTCCTAAATCATTAAACAGTGCAAGTTCGATTTCTTTTTCATTTGATTTAATTTCTTTTAAAAGATCCTTAAGTTTTTGAATTCTAAAGTCAATACTTAATGTTTTTTTTGACTTAAAATAATTTTTTTGGTTATCAATTATTGATTCTAATGATTTATCCATAAAAAAAGGCTTTTTTATAATAGTTAAATTATGATTTTGATAAAAATATGAATAATATAACTGATCAGTTATATTAATTAATTTTTTGTTTACTTTTATATATGTATTAGTTTTACTCCTTCTCCATGGATTAGGGGTTTTTTTTTTAGAAATGAGTTTAAATAAATATAGTAAAGTAGTTACACAAGACCCTACGCAACCTGCTGCTAAGGCAATGCTTCACGCCATTGGATTGTCTAACAATGACTTGTCTAAACCTTTTGTAGGTATTGCTAGTACCGGTTACGAAGGTAATCCTTGTAATATGCATTTAAATGATTTATCTAAACATATTAAAGAGGGTATTAACAACAATGAATTAATTGGTTTAATTTTTAACACAATTGGTGTTAGTGATGGTATTTCTATGGGAACACAAGGTATGAGATACTCTTTACCCTCCAGAGATATTATTGCAGATTCGATAGAAACTGTAGTTCAAGCAATGGCTTATGATTCATTAATCACTGTTGTTGGATGTGATAAAAACATGCCAGGAGCATTAATGTCAATGCTAAGACTTAATAGACCATCTATATTAGTTTACGGAGGAACAATTGCACCAGGGTGTCATAAAGGAAAGAAACTAGATGTTGTTTCTGCTTTTGAAGCATGGGGAGAAAAAGTTTCCGGAAAAATTGATGAGAATGAGTTTAGTGATATTATAAAAAATGCTTGTCCTGGAGCAGGTGCTTGCGGAGGAATGTATACTGCCAATACTATGTCATCAGCTATTGAAGCAATGGGAATGTCTCTTCCATACAATTCTTCTAATCCTGCAACAAGTTCTGAAAAAATTAAAGAATGTGACTTAGTAGGAAAATCAATTTTTAATTTAATTAAACTTGATTTAAAACCTCTAGATATAGTCAACAAAGAATCTATTAAAAATGCAGTTAGATTAATTACTGTTTTAGGAGGATCTACAAATGCAGTCCTTCATATGCTTGCTATTGCAAAAAGTGCAAATATAAATTTCACAATTGATGACTTTCAAGATATTTCTGAAGTAACTCCATTTTTGGCAGACTTAAAACCAAGTGGAAAATTCCTTATGGAAGACCTTCATAATATTGGTGGAGTCCCTGCAGTAATGAAATACATGTTAGAAAATGATTTATTGAATGGTGATTGTATGACAGTAACTGGAAAAACAATTAAAGAGAATTTAAAAGACGTTAAGTCTTTAGATTTTACACAAGAAATAATAAAACCTTTATCAAATCCTATAAAAGAATCTGGACATATAAGAATTTTGTATGGTAATATCGCTTTAAATGGTTCAGTTGCTAAAATTACTGGAAAGGAAGGGCTAAAATTTTCAGGAAAAGCTATTGTTTTTGATTCTGAACAAGATGCAAATAATGGTATCAAAAATGGTTTAGTTAAAAAAGGTAATGTTGTTGTAATTCGATATGTTGGACCTAAAGGAGGACCAGGCATGCCTGAAATGTTAAAGCCTACTTCAGCTATTATGGGATGTGGATTAGGTAAAGATGTTGCTTTAATAACGGATGGTAGATTTTCCGGTGGAACTCATGGTTTTGTGGTAGGCCACATATGTCCTGAAGCTCAAGATGGTGGTAATATAGCACTTATAAAAAATAACGATACAATAACTATTAATGCAATTACTAATTCAATTTCAGTAGAAATTTCTGAAAAAGAATTAAAAAATAGACGTTTAGATTGGACTAAACCTGAACTAAAATTTAAAAGTGGAGTTTTATTTAAATATTGTAAAAATGTTTCAAATGCTTCAAATGGATGTATAACTGATAATTAAATGAAAAATATAAATAATAAAATATCAGGGGCTGAAGCAGTAATTAGATCATTGATTGAAGAGAATGTCGATTTGATATATGGATATCCAGGAGGTGCAATAATGCCAATTTATGATGAATTGTATAAGTTTCAAGAAAAGATTAATCATGTTTTAACTAGACACGAACAGGGTGCGACTCATGCAGCTCAGGGCTTTTCAAGAGTATCAGGTAAAGTAGGCGTTGTAATGGCTACATCTGGACCTGGAGCAACTAATTTAGTAACAGGAATTGCAGATGCTCAAATAGATTCAACTCCTATGGTATGTATAACTGGTCAAGTCGCATCACACTTACTTGGATCTGATGCTTTTCAGGAAACTGACATTATAGGTATATCAACCCCAGTAACTAAATGGAATTGTCAAGTAACTAAAGCTAAAGATATTCCTAAAATTTTGGCTAAGGCATTTTATATAGCAAAATCAGGAAGACCTGGTCCTGTTTTAATAGACATTACTAAAGATGCACAATTTGAGTTAATGGACTACAAATATGAAAAATGTCATTCTGTAAGAAGTTACAAACCAGTACCAGATTATTCAATAGAACAAATAAAAAATGCTAGTAAGTTAATTAATGAAGCAAAGAAACCATTTATTGTATTTGGACAAGGTGTTATTTTGGGTGATGCTGAAAATGAATTTAAAGATTTAATTGAAAAAACTGGGATTCCATCTGCATGGACAATTCTAGGTTTATCGGCATTACCAACAGATCATTATTTAAATGTTGGAATGGTTGGAATGCATGGAAACTATGGTCCAAATGTCCTTACTAATGAATGTGATTTATTAATAGCTATAGGAATGCGATTTGATGATCGTGTAACTGGGAATTTAGAAAGTTATGCTAAACAGGCTAAGATTATTCATATGGAGATTGATCCAGCTGAAATTGATAAAAATGTTGAATCTGATGTTGCCGTTTTAGGAAATATTAAGGATACTATTCCTTTATTATCTTCAATGGTAAATAAAAATTCTCACAAAGAATGGCTTGAAAAATTTAATAATTTTTATGATATTGAATTTAAAAAAGTAATTAATGATGAAATTAATCCTACAAAAGAAGGTTTAACAATGGCGGAAGTTATTAAAGAAATTAATAATTCAACTAAAGGTGATGCAATAATTGTTACCGATGTTGGACAACATCAAATGGTTACTTGTAGATATGCAAAATTTAATAAATCTAAATCAAATGTAACCTCTGGTGGATTAGGCACTATGGGTTTTGCACTTCCAGCTGCTCTTGGAGCAAAGATGGGTGCTCCTGAAAGGGAAGTAGTTGCTGTTATTGGAGATGGGGGATATCAAATGACAATTCAAGAACTAGGAACAATTTTTCAAACAGGAAGTGCAGTCAAGATTGTTGTATTAAATAATAATTTTTTGGGAATGGTTAGGCAATGGCAAGAAATGTTTTTTGATAAAAGATATGCATCAACAGAGTTAGTAAATCCAGATTTTGTGACTATTGCAAAAGGATATTATATTGAAGCTGAAAAAGTAAGTGAAAGAAAAAAATTAAAAAACGCAGTCAATAAAATGATAAAATCTAAAAAACCTTATTTTTTAGAAGTTACTATTGAAAAGGAAAATAATGTGTTTCCAATGATTCCAACAGGAGCTTCAGTCTCAGAAATAAGACTAGAATAATATGAAAGATTTGAAAACAACGTTTACTGTATCTATTTATACTGAAAATAATCTTGGATTGCTTAATAGAATTTCTGCAATATTTTTAAAAAGGCATATAAATATTGACAGCTTAACAACTTCTCAGTCTGAAATTAAAGATATTTTTAGATTTGTTATTGTTGTTAATGCATCAGAGTTCATGATTAAAAGATTAGTTAAGCAAATAGAAAAACAAATTGAAGTCATTGCTTCTTTTTACCATACTGATGATCAAACAATTTTTTTAGAAACAGCTTTGTATAAAGTTAAATCTAAATCTCTTTTTGATGAAAAACATATTCAAAAAATAATAAAAAATAGTCAAGCTAATATTGTTACAGTTTCTCCAAATTATTTTGTTATTGAAAAGACAGGTTGGAGAGAGGATACTGAAAAATTATATAATGAATTGGAACCCTATGGATTATTACAATTTGTAAGATCTGGTAGAATATCAGTTTCTAAAGAACCAATGAATATTTCCAATATACTTGGATTAAACTCAGATAAATAAATTATGAAAAATTATTTTAATCAATTATCGTTAAGTCAAAAAATTGATCAACTAGGAAAATGCAGGTTCATGGACTCTTCAGAGTTTTCAAACGGTGTTTCTATGTTGTTAGGAAAAAAAATTGTAATTATAGGTTGTGGAGCTCAAGGTTTAAACCAAGGTCTTAATATGAGAGATTCAGGTTTAGATATTTCATATGCGTTAAGAAAGGAAGCTATTGCACAAAAAAGAGATTCTTTTGTTAATGCAACATCAAATAATTTTAAAGTTGGAACTTTTGAAGAATTAATTCCTGATTCTGATATGGTATTAAATTTAACACCTGATAAAAATCATACTAATGTTGTTAATACATTAATGCCATTAATGAAGAAAAATTCAATTCTTTCTTATTCTCATGGATTTAATGTCGTTGAGGAAGGTATGGAAATAAGGAAAGATATTACAGTGGTTATGGTAGCGCCTAAATGTCCTGGATCAGAAGTAAGAGAAGAATATAAAAGAGGTTTCGGCGTGCCTACACTTATAGCGGTACATCCTGAAAATGATCCTCAAAACATTGGAATAGATGTTGCAAAAGCTTACGCAGTGGCAACAGGCGGCAATAGAGCAGGAGTATTAGAATCTTCTTTTGTAGCAGAAGTTAAATCTGATTTAATGGGAGAGCAGACAATTTTATGTGGAGTATTACAAACAGGGTCAATTTTGTCCTTTAATAAAATGGTAGAAAATGGAGTAGAGCCAGGCTATGCCTCAAAATTAATACAGTTTGGATGGGAAACAATTACTGAAGCATTAAAACACGGAGGAATTACCAATATGATGGATAGATTAAATAATTCTGCTAAGATAGAAGCATATAATCTTTCTGAAAGTCTAAAAGAGATAATGAGACCTTTATTTGAAAAACATATGGATGATATTATGTCTGGATATTTTTCTTCAACAATGATGGACGATTGGAATAATAATGATGTTAACTTATTAAACTGGAGAGCTGAAACAGAAAAAACAGCTTTTGAAAAAACTTCTCCTTGTGTTGATGAAATTTCAGAGCAAGAGTTTTTTGATAACGGATTACTGATGGTAGCATTCATTAGATCGGGTGTAGAGTTAGCTTTTGAAACAATGACAAGTTCAGGGATTATTGATGAATCAGCATATTATGAATCTTTACATGAAACTCCATTAATAGCAAATTTAATAGCAAAGAAAAAATTATTTGAAATGAATCGAATAATTTCTGACACAGCCGAATACGGATGTTATTTATTTGATCATGCTTGTAAACCACTATTACAGGATTTTTTCACAAAAATTGAATCAAAACACATAGGTAGCCCCTATATTCTTTCAAATAAAATTGATAATTCAAGATTAATTGAAATCAATGAAATAATTAGATCACACCCTGTTGAGATTATAGGAAAAAAGTTAAGAATATCAATGACTTCAATGAAGAAAATTGTTTAATAAAAAAATATAAATAATGAATACAGTCCCAAAAGAATTTCAAATTAATAATGTAATTAATCATAATGAATATTTGATAGATGGTGAGATATGTAAATGGAATGGCAAACAGACACAGGTCTTTTCCACACTACTTTGTGATTCTGATGACAAAGAACCTTTGCTAATTGGAAACACACCTGAAATGTCAGGTGATTACGCTTTAAAAGCATTAGAATCTGCTCATTCAGCATTTAATTACGGACAAGGTGTTTGGCCAACTATGAAAGTTTATGAAAGAATTAAATGTATGGAATCATTTGTAATAAAAATGATGACCAAAAGGGAAGAAATCGTTAAACTTTTAATGTGGGAAATCGGAAAAAATTTAAATGATTCAAGAAAGGAATTTGATAGAACTGTAGATTATATTAATGATACAATCCTTGAATATAAGAGAATCGATAGAAAAGGAGCAACATTTCAAAACAAATCTGGTGTAAGGGCATTAATTAGAAGAGGACCATTAGGAGTAGTGTTGTGTTTGGGTCCTTATAACTATCCTTTAAACGAAACATTTGCATTGTTAATTCCTGCAATCATAATGGGAAATACAACTATTTTTAAACCAGCTAAACATGGAGTTTTGTTAATAGCTCCCCTGCTAGATGCATTTAATGATTCTTTTCCCCCTGGAGTTGTAAATATTGTATTTGGTAGAGGAAGAGAAATAGCTACTCCAATAATGAAAAGTGGTAAAATTGATGTTTTAGCCTTAATAGGGCATAGTTCATCTGCAATTTCACTTCAGGATTTACATCCCCAAAAAAATAGATTAAGGTTAGTTTTAGGACTTGAAGCTAAAAATCCTGGAATAATATTAAAAGATGCTGATATTGATTCAACTGTGAAAGAATGTATTTCAGGAACTTTATCATTTAATGGTCAAAGATGTACAGCACTAAAAATACTATATGTTCATGAAGATATAAAAGAAGAGTTTTTGTCTAAATTCACAAAAGCTGTAGATGAATTGAAATTAGGCTTGCCATGGGAAAACACACTATTAACTCCTTTACCTGAGACCTCTAAGCCAAAATATATATCTGATTTAATAGACAACGCTATTGAACTGGGAGCTAAGATATTAAATAAAAATGGTGGTAAAAAACAAAAGAATTTTGTATTTCCTGCTGTTTTGTATCCAGTTACTAATGATATGAACGTTTATAAAGAAGAACAGTTTGGCCCTGTAATTCCTGTAATTTCTTTTAAAGAAATTACAACTCCTATAAAAGACATGTCTGAATCTAATTATGGACAGCAAGTAAGTATTTTTGGTAAAGATGTAGATACATTGGGTCCAATAATAGATTCTATGGTTAATTTAGTTTGTAGAGTTAATTTAAATAGCGCTTGTCAAAGAGGACCTGATATATATCCATTTACTGGAAGAAAAGATTCTGCCGTTGCAACCTTGAGTGTACATGATGCACTAAGATCATTTTCAATTAGAACTTTCGTAGCATCTAAAGATAATGAGTTAAACAGGAATATACTTAGAGATATGATTGATTCAAAAAAATCACACTTTATAAGAACTGATTATTATCTCTAGTTATTAAGCATTACCGGCATTACAAGCATTGTTATTTTTTCATCGTCAGAACCAGACTTAACTGGTGTTAAAATACCAGCTCTATTAGGCAAAGACAATTCTAATTTAACTTCATCTGAACTCAAGTTTGATAACATCTCAGTTAAAAATCTAGAATTAAAACCAATTTGCATATCATCACCATTATAATTGCATATTAACCTTTCTTCAGCCTTATTACTATAATCTAAATCTTCAGCTGAAATGATGAGCTCATTTCCTGTAATCTTAAGTCTAACTTGATGAGTCGTTTTATTAGAAAAAATACTTACTCTTTTAGTAGAATTTAAAAACAATGATCTGTCAATAGTAAGGATATTTGGATTTTCTTTAGGGATCACAGCTTCATAATTCGGATATTTACCATCAATTAACCTACAAGTTAAAGAAAGATTTGAAAAAGTGAATTTAGCATTACTTTCATTAAAATCAATTTTAACTTCATATTCACTTGTTGCTAATATTCCTTTTAAAATATTCAATGGTTTTTTTGGCATTATAAATTCTACAAGTTTCTCAGATTTATAATCAGTCCTTACATACCTAACTAGCTTATGAGCGTCTGTAGCTACAAAAGTTGAATTTTCACTTGAAAACTGAAAAAACACTCCACTCATCACGGGTCTTAAATCATCATTTCCAGAAGCAAATATTGTAGTATTTATTGCTTCGAATAAAACTTTTGATGATATTGATGAATTGTTTGGATCAGTTATCGGTAAAGTCTTTGGAAACTCTTCACCTTTAGCATATGCTAAGGCATATTTACCATGATTTGAGCTAATTTCAATTGTATTATTTTCTAATATATTAAATGTAAGTGGTTGTTCAGGGAAAGTTTTTAATGTATCTATTAATAATTTTGCTGGAACCGCAATAGAACCATTATCTTCAGATTCAATTTTAATTTCTGCACTTAAAGTTGTTTCCAAATCAGATGCGGTTATTTTTAATATTGATTCGGAGATATCAAATAAAAAATAATCTAAAATAGGAAGTGTGTTGTTTGTGTTTAAAATACCACCTAAAACTTGTATGTTTTTTAGTAATAATGAGCTTGATGTTATGAATTTCATAAAGTATGTTAATATGCAATAAATATATTAGAAACTATTGTTATAATAAAACATATTTATTAACACTGGTTAATTAAATTTTATAGTTACTACATCTCTGTAATTTAGCCCAAATAAACTAGATGCTCCTCCAAATGTGTGAGGATTACTTTTGTATATGGAAAGTTCTAAATAATTAGATTTATTAAATAGTGCTATTTTCTTTCCTATTTCTTTTCTGTTTTCTTTTTCAATATCAAATCTTATAGCATTTCCATAAGAATTAACTATTTCCTTAAATATGTAATTTCTAGCATTAATTTCAAATGATCTAGATTTGCCAAATTCTAAAAATATTTTTTTAGAAATATTTGTAACTATGTTATCGTAATTATCTACATAAATTACATTTCCTGAAATTTCATTTGTTTTTTGATTCAAAATAGGATTTAAATTATACAGTTCTTTTAAAACATTTATTTGATTTCCAACTAAATCAATTGATCCTCCTCTGTAAATATGTCCAGCTATTTTTACAAAAACATCAATAACAGAAAATGTTGAAACTTTATCATTATGGATATTAATTTCAATAATCTTTTCAGGATTTATTTTTGATGCAAGTAATGACATAATACCATTATTTGCACAAATAAAATAATGATTATCTAAAATAATTACCAGTTGACTTTGTTCAATTGTTTTTTCAGAATCTACTCCAATTATATGAATGGAACCATCTGGAAAATTTTTATAACTATTTTCTATTATGTACGCTGCTTCTATGATATTGAATGGAGAAATCTTATGTGAAATATCCACAATGTTTACGTTTTCTAGTTCTTTATATAAGGCACCTTTTACTGAACCAACGTAATGATCTTTATTTCCAAAATCTGTTGTTAATGTTATAACACTCATTTATTGATAATAAAATAATATTTAAGACTAAAAATTATATAAATTTACAATATGCCTTTAATAAATACATAAGTAATTTGAAAAAACTAGAATATTTTATAAAAGACATCCATCCCGTTGATTTTTTTGAAAAAAAAAACTTCGATGTTATAAAAATAATTAAGAATAATTTCCCCTCAATTAAAATAATTTTTAAAGGCGACAGGATTGTTGCGAGTGGTGATGATGCTTTAGTTTTTCAGCTTAGAATCAGATTAGATTCATTAATCATTCTAATGAAAGATAATGATTGTGTTAATGATAAAACTATTAATTCAATAATGTCTGGTCAAGGTGAAAAACTTATTAGCTTACAAAAAGGAAAGGTTATATTACATGGAGTTGGAAAGAAAAAAATTAAAGCACATACAATTAATCAAGTTAAAATTGTAGATGCATTCATAAACAACGACATGGTTTTTGCTATTGGCCCGGCAGGAACAGGAAAAACTTATACGGGAATTGCAATAGCAGTTAAAGCACTTAAAGATAAAATCGTTAAAAAAATTATTTTAACCAGACCAGCTGTTGAAGCTGGTGAGAGTCTTGGTTTTCTACCAGGTGATATGAAAGAAAAATTAGATCCATATATGCAGCCATTGTACGATGCGCTTAAAGAAATGATCGATACCGACAAGCTTGATGAATATATGAAGAGAGGTGTTATTGAAATAGCTCCATTAGCATATATGAGAGGAAGAACACTTGATGATGCATTTGTAATATTGGATGAAGGTCAAAACACCACTCACAATCAAATGAAAATGTTTTTGACTCGTATGGGTGTTAATGCTAAGTTTATGATTAATGGAGACCCAGGGCAAATTGATTTACCCAGAAGAGTAATGTCTGGCTTAAAAGAAGCTAATTTTGTACTTAAAAATATTGAAGGAATTAAAATGATTTACCTTGATGATTCCGATGTTATCAGGCATCCAGTGGTAAAGCGAATTATAAAGGCATATAAAAACACTGAACACACAAATTAATTTATATGAACACATTGACTAAAACAGATTTTACTTTTCCAAATCAAATTTCTAAGTATTCTGGAAAGGTTAGGGAAGTATATAAAATAAAAAATAATATTTTAGTAATGGTTTCTACTGATAGATTATCAGCATTTGACGTCGTTCTGCCTAAAGGAATACCATATAAAGGACAGATTTTAAATCAAATTGCATGTAAAATGCTTAACGCAACTTCACATATAGTTCCAAATTGGCTAATTTTTTCACCAGATCCTAACGTTTCAATTGGTGATGCTTGTGAACCATTTAAAGTCGAGATGGTTGTAAGAGGATATTTATCTGGTCATTCAGCAAGATTATATAAAACTGGCAAAAGAAAAATTTGTGGAGTTACAATGCCAGATGGTATGAGAGAAAATGATAAATTCAATTACCCAATAATAACACCTACTACAAAAGCAGAAAATGGTTCTCATGATGAAGATATATCTAGAGAAGAAATACTCTTAAATAATGTTGTTAGCGAAGAGGATTATACGGTTTTAGAAGATTATTCATTAAAATTATTTAATGAAGGGACTCGAATTGCAAAACAACAAGGCTTGATTCTTGTTGATACTAAATATGAGTTTGGTAAAAACTCTAATAATGAGATTATTTTAATAGATGAAATACATACACCTGATTCGTCTAGATATTTTTATCTTGATAGTTATGATGATTTACAGAGCTCTAAGCTTCCTCAAAGACAACTATCCAAAGAATTTGTAAGACAATGGCTAATAGGTAAAGGTTTTCAGGGAAAAAAAAATCAAATAGTTCCAGAAATGTCAAGTGAATATGTAAACGGAGTTTCTGAAAGATATATAGAGCTTTATGAAAAAATTACTGGTTTGAAATTTGTAAAAGAAGAATTAAAAGAAATAGATCAAAGAATAGAAACTAATGTTTTAAACTATCTGAGTTTATAAGATTCATAAAATCATCAATTATAATATTATTTTCAATCCATTTAATATCTTCTTTATTTCTCAACCAAGTCACTTGTCTTTTCGCAAATCTTCTTGAGTTTTTTTTTATTTCATTTACAGCATCGTTAAATGAAATTTTGTTTTCTAAATACAGAAACAGTTCTTTATAACCAACAGTATTCATACTTCTAAGGTTTTTATAATTCTCAAGATCTTTTACTTCGTTTAAAAGACCTTTGTATAACATTTCATCAACTCTATTGTTAATTCTTTCATAAAGAATATCTCTATTGCAATTAATAGCCGTGTTTATTATTTTAAAATCATGATTAACTTTTTTATTATTAAGAAAAGACGAGTAAGGTTTATTTGAACTTAATGAAACTTCAAGAGCTCTAATTAATCTTCTATGATTATGAATATCTACTTTTAAAAAATATTCAGGATCTAAGTCTTTC
>CAJJCV010000004.1 GCA_905182765.1 Cryomorphaceae bacterium BACL29 MAG-121220-bin8
ATTTTTTATTAAATCAGCTATCTCTTGCGCTACAATTTTAGAAGCCTGTTTTGAATCATTGAAAATTACACTATGAATTTTCTCAAATCTAGTTTCTTCTAATGCACCAGGTGATTTGTAATTGATATTCATTTAATTTAGCTTTTTAAGTTTATTCCAATTGTATTTTAATCCGAAAGAAAATACTATCGCTATTGTTAGAAATGTAATTCCGTCGTTTATTTGACCGTAAATAAAATATCCCGTTGAAAACAATAAGGAATATATAGCAAAACATCCGCACAACATACACAATATTCCTAAAGGAACTGACCAAGTTTCATCACTACCTGGTTTATTAAATGAAATATTTTGTTTTTTGGCTTCCATTTTAATCTTATTCCATCCTGGTCCCCCTGGATTAGTTTTTTTACAAAAATTAATTAAAGATTCTGTTGTATCTGGTTTTGTTAAAAAAGTTACTAAAACCCATACTACAGTAGTAAACAAAACTACTGCTGGAAATTTATAATAACTTGGAAATAGTCCAGAATCAGAAAACAAAATATCACCATAAGAAGAAAAATTTAGAATTATAGAAATAAATCCTGAAACAAACATTGCTGAAATTTCACTCCAAGCATTTATTCTCCACCAAAACCATCTTAGTATAAATATCAAACCAGTTCCTGCCCCAAACATTAAAATTACATCAAATAATTGAAGAGCATTTGTTAGTAATAGAGCAAAAACAGCACTAAGAATAAATAAGATTACTGTTGAAATTCTTCCAATATTCACGAGTTCTTTTTCTGAAGCATTCTTATTAACCTGTTGTTTGTAAAAATCATTTACAATATAGGATGACCCCCAATTTAGATGAGTTGAAATTGTTGACATATATGCTGCGCCTAGTGATGCAACCACTATCCCTAAAAGACCAGAGGGCAACAATGTAAGCATGGCAGGATACGCTAAATCTTGACCTAACTTATCATCGGATATGTTAGGAAAAGCCTCTTGAATACTTGCTAAATCTGGAAAAACTACCAATGAAGCCAAGGCTACAATTATCCATGGCCACGGTCTTAAAGCATAATGCATGACATTAAAGAAAAAAGTAGCACCAATTGCGTGATTTTCATTTTTTGCTGCTAACATTCTTTGAGCTATATAACCACCACCACCTGGTTCTGCACCAGGATACCATGAACTCCACCATTGGACAGCAAGTGGAACTATAAGCAATGGAATATAGACATCTGGATTATCAAAACTTGGAATAATAGATATTTTATCAGAAACATTTTCATTAGAAATTAAATTAGATAATCCTCCTACTTCAGGTAAATTGACTAAATAATAAGCAGCGCCAATTGATCCGGCCATCGCAACAAAAAAGAGAATAAAATCTGTGTATACTACTCCTCTAAATCCTCCAACTGTACTGAAAATTACAGTTATAGAACCTGCATACAAAATAGTCTCCACAGGGTCCAATCCTAACATGATCTCACCAATTTTTATAGCTGCAAGTGTTACACCAGCCATAGCCATTACATTAAAAATAACACCTAAATAAATTGCTCTAAATCCTCTTAAAAACTTACCTCCTCCTCCGCTGTATCTTAGTTCATAAAACTCCATATCTGTAGATACATTTGATCTTCTCCAAAGTTTTGCGTAAACAAAAACTGTTAAAAGACCGGTAAACAAAAATGCCCACCAAACCCAATTTCCAGAAACTCCGTTATTTCTAACAATATCGGTTACCAGGTTGGGTGTATCTGTTGAAAACGTAGTTGCTACCATTGAAATTCCTAGTAACCACCAAGGCATATTTCTACCAGATAAAAAATATTCGCTTGAGCTTGAAGATGATTTTTTTGAAACATAAAACCCTATAAATAAGGTTATTGAAAAAAATCCTATTATTATTGAAATATCGAGAAAAGAAAGATCTATCATAAGTTAATTGTTACTTAAATTTAGTGAATAATAATTTCTTATTTTTTTTAAATAGATAAAAAGACAATAACTATAGACTAAATATTCCTACCGACACATTAGCTTTTACCACTTCTTTAGCACCAGCAGAATACATAGCATTGATAAGTTTATTTTGGTCTTTTTCATTTGATAAAATTAAAATTGAGCCGCCACCCCCTGAACCAATTATTTTAGCACCATATGCGCCATTTTTTAAGGCGGAATCTATCATTTCATCAATTAAAGGAACCGTTATTGATAAATCGTTTTTTAAAATATCATGATGCCTATTCATCAATTCTCCAATATTATTAAAATTTGGGATTTTTTTTGTCATTTCTAAATAAGCTGCTTGAGTAATAGAATGATTTTCTACGGCGGCTTTTATATAATTAAAAGAAGTTTTACTTAATTGGTTTTCATATTCATATATTCCTTTAATTGAAGCCTTATTTAAATTAAAAGAGGGGTTTTTTAGCTTAATTGTATTAACCGCATTAATCGTTTTATTTTTTAAATTTTTTAAAATCAAATCAGTTTGTTTTTTAACACCAGAATTTGCAATTATAAAATTCTTAATAGGATTGTTTATTTTTTTAAAACTAAATGCACTTTTAGTTTCTAAAAAAATAGTATTTCCAATTGAGATTGAATACTGATCCATTCTTCCACCCGATCCTCCTTGATCTACAACCTCGCTTTGATAAGCAAGTTCAGCTACTAATTCTTCAGAACTTATTTTAGAATCAAAAATTTTTATAAAAAAACTAGTTAAGGCTACAGTAAAAGCTGAGGAACTTGAAATACCTGCATTAATAAAAATATCACTACTAATTTTTATATCATATCCCTTATTAATATTGATATTATTATTTTTTAATGTTTTAATTACATGCCTAATATGATCTCCTTTTTTTAAAGATGAAAAATCTTCATCTAAATTTATCTCAACTATTTGACCCAAATCAGTCAAATTAAATATTAAATGATTAGTGTTATTTGGAACTCCCTCAACTACTATATATTTGTTAATAGCACAAGCTATAACAGGGAGACCAAGATAATCTTGATGATCACCAAATAAACAAACTCTTGCAGGTGCTTTTGAAATCATTTAACTATTGTTCAAGTGAAGGAATAATAAATTCTTTTAAATAAGGAGTGCTATGTGCCTCAATAAGTTTTTGTTCAAGTTTAATAACTATTTTCGGATGCTTTAAAGAAATATCATTTAATTCTTTTTCATCAGACATCAAATTAAACAATTTCAATTTTGAAGGACTTTTAAATAAATTATTTTTTATACCCTTCCATTTACCCATTCTTATTGCTTGCAAACCTCCACTTGCAGGATATTCCCAATACAAATAATCGTGTTTAGCTTGAACTCCTCCAATCATTTCAGGATAAAAACTTATACCATCTGTTTCTACTTTATTATTTATCCCAGCTACGTCACAAGCAGTTTCAAAAAAATCATAAAAAGCCGATATATGATTTGATATAGATCCTGACTTTATTTTATTTGGCCAAGAGGCTATCATAGGAACTCTTATCCCTCCTTCACTAACACTACCTTTCATTGTTCTTCTAGAATTAACAAATTTTCCAGTGCTATTAAAAAAATTATAATCTACATGATCAACCCATGACGGACCATTGTCACTGGTAAAAATAATTAATGTGTTTTCATACTTATTAATTTCTTTTAATTTTTCAACTAGTTCACCAACTTGTTCGTCTAAATAAGAAATCATAGCAGCATAAGTAGCTCTTGGAGTTTTATTTGGATAATATGATTTTCCTGTGTAGGGAGATTCTATTCCAAACTTTTTTTGATAATAATCAACCCATTTGGTTGGTGCTTGCAGTGGTAAATGAGGAATTGGTGAAGCATAATATAAAAAAAATGGGGAGTTTTTATTTCTAGATATAAAATTCAAAGCCTCATCATGCATTAAAGTTGGTGCATAATCGTTTTGATTATACTTCGAATAGGATTCATTATTGTATGGATTTAGATCACCTAATCCTTCTTGTTTTGTAACTATATAATTATCTAGTAAATCTCTAGTTTCATTTTTCCAAAGATGTGTTGGGTAGTAAGTATGTGCTTGTCTTTGACAATTATATCCATAAAAAAAATCAAAGCCTTTTTTGTTTGGAATACTATTAGTCAGAGGTGCACCAAGACCCCACTTTCCAATCATTCCTGTTTTATAACCAGAATCATGTAAAACTTGCGCCACAGTCGTAATTGAATCTAATAATGGTCTTTGACCTTCTAAAAAAGGATCATCCAACATAGCTTTAAAGCTCCATACGTTCCCTCTTTCAGCCCATTCTCCATTAGCCCTTATATGCGTATTACCTGAATGCATCCCTGTAAGTAAAACACTTCTTGCTGGAGCACATACAGGTGAACCAGTATAATGATCAGTAAATATCATGCCTGTTTTTGCGAGATTATCAATATTTGGAGTTTCAATTAATTTTTGACCGAATACTCCAATTTCTCCGTATCCTAAGTCATCGGCAAGAATATATATAATATTTGGACGATTATCAGATTCTGAATAACTACAGGCTAAATTTATAAGTAATAAAAAACCTAAAAATATTCTTAGAGTTATTTTTATAAAATATTTCATTAATTTATTTTCAAGTTTCCACTAATTTAAATAATTGAAAGAACATCACCAATACATTGATTATATTTGAGTAATGAAAAAAGAATTTTTTGATAATAAAATTGAAGGATTTTCTAAAATAAGTAAAGAGGAAAAAATTGAATGGATTGAATCTAATTACTTTAAAAACAAACCTAAATCAATTTTAAAAAAATACTGGAACAAGGATCAGTCATTACAAAAACTTCATGATGAATTTACCGAAAATACACTGTCTAATTTTTATTTACCATTAGGAGTAGCTCCTAATTTTTTAATAGATGGTAAAGATTACACAATTCCAATGGTCATTGAAGAAAGTTCCGTAATTGCAGCAGCTTGTAAAGCCGCTAAATTTTGGAGGGGAAAAGGAGGGTTTAAAACTAAAATTTTAAATTTCAAAAAAACTGGTCAAGTTCATTTTATTTTTAAAGGTGATAAAAATAAATTATTCAAATTGTTTGATTTAATCAAGCCTATTCTTCTTGAAGATTGTAAGTCTATTAATTCAAGTATGAAAAATAGAGGAGGAGGAATATTAGACATTGAAATATTAGATAAAACTAATGATATTGAAAACTATTTTCAAATAAATTCAATATTTGACACCGTTGATTCAATGGGCGCAAACTTTATAAACTCATGTTTAGAACAATTTGCATCTACTCTAAAACGAGAAGCCCAAATCTATAATGTCTTTGATGATAATGAAAAGGAAATAGATATTATAATGAGTATTCTTTCAAATTATGTTCCTGAGTGCATAGTAAAAGCTGAAGTTAGTTGCGATATAGAATCTATTACTGAAAAAGGAATAAACGGGTTAGATTATGCGAAAAAGTTTGTTCAAGCTATTCAAATTGCAAAAACACAAACCAATAGAGCCGTTACTCATAATAAAGGAATAATGAATGGGATTGATTCTGTTATTATTGCCACTGGAAATGATTTTCGAGCGGTTGAAGCTGGAGTACACGCTTATGCGGCTAAAGACGGATCCTACAAAAGTTTGACCGATGTTTCAATTGAAAACAATGTGTTTAAATTTTGGATTGAAATTCCTTTATCGCTGGGAACAGTAGGCGGAATAACAAACATACATCCTTTAGTAAAATGGTCTTTAGAATTATTGGATAACCCTAACGGAAAAGAGTTAATGAAAATAGTTGCTGTAGCGGGGCTTGCACAAAATTTTGCAGCAATCAATTCTCTTATAACAACAGGAATTCAAAAAGGACACATGAAAATGCATTTAATAAATATTTTAAATTCATTGGGAGCAAATGATAAAGAAAAAGAAAAATTAATTAATTTTTTCAAAAACAACATAGTTTCATATAGTTCTGCTAAAACTGAACTAACAAATTTGAGAAACAATGGATTTTAATATTTCAAGTCCTGGAAAACTTTTAATTACTGCTGAATATTATGTTGTTAAAGGAGCACTTGCGTTAGCCATACCAACTAAATTTAGGCAAAGCTTAGATTTTAAATATAATGCCTCAAACACACTTAAATGGAAAAGTTTTGATAAAAAAAATGATGTTTGGCTAAATTGTGAATTTCAGCTTTCTGATTTTAAAATAATCAAAAACAAAAACATACACAGCAAGACACTTCAATCAATATTAATTTCAGCAAGTAAGTTAAATCCAGATTTTCTAAATGAAAGTGCTGGAGGCACAGTTTCTACACATCTTGATTTTTGCAGAAAATGGGGGTTAGGAACATCTTCTACTTTAATTTATAACATATCTAAATGGGCTAAGATAAATCCTTATGAGTTATTGTGGGCTAACTTCAAAGGAAGTGGCTATGATATTGCATGCGCTTCAGCAAAAGGCCCACTATTATATAAGCTTGAAAATAATATTCCAATTGTCAAATCTGTGGAATACAATCCTAAATATTCGGAAAATATATTTTTTGTATACTTAAACACAAAACAGGACAGCAATATAGAAATAGATAAATTTTTTAAAAGAAAAATCACTAATTCAACAATAAATAAATTATCTGACTTGACAGTCAAATTTGTTAATTCAAAAACATTACTAGATATTCAAAACTGTATAAAAGAACATGAAAATATAATTTCAAAAACTTTAGAAGTCAAATCAGTTAAAAATAAATATTTTAAAGATTACTCGGGTGAAATAAAAAGCTTAGGAGCCTGGGGAGGAGATTTTATTTTAGCAGCTGGACCAACTAATTCCAGAAATTACTTTTACAATAAAGGGTATAAAACAGTCTTTAATTATAAAGAAATGTTTTAATGACTTAAAAGAGTTTGGCACGATTAATGCAAAATAATTAACACATAATATTTTTGGTTAGTTGTTGTTAAAAATGCTCGGTTTCCTAAAATCGAGCATTTTTTTATTTTTAGTTTAAATCTAACACTGTTCTAAATCCAACGTGTTGAGAACTACTATCTGGAGTACTTTTCATTCTCATTGAATTTCTAAAGCCACTACAATAAGAATCATTACACAAAAAACTTCCTCCTCTCATTACCCTTTTAGAACTATATGGATCATTCGGATCAAAGCTTTTTGATGGACCTATTGGATTATTTGTAATACCATTTGAGATGGTAGAATAATAATCACTATGATATAAATCTGAACACCACTCCCAAACGTTTCCCGAAATATCATATAATCCAAAATCATTTTTATCAAATGATTTTACAGGAGAAGTATAATAAAATTCATCTGACACTATATTGTTGGAAGGGAAATTTCCTTGCCAAACATTAGCTTTTTGTTTTCCGGAATTAATTGGCTGATTTCCCCAAGAGTACATAGTATTTGACTGACCTGATCTCATCGCATATTCATATTCAGCTTCAGTTGGAAGTCTCCTTCCTTTCCAATTACAGTAGGCTACTGCATCATCCCAACTTACATGTATAACAGGATGATTCAAAATTGTATCTATAGTACTTTCTTTCCCATACGGATGCTTCCAATTAACTTCTTTTTGAAGTTTCCACCATTGAGAAAAATCATTAAGGTTTTTAGTTTGTGACTCAAAAAAAACAAGAGATGAAGGTGCTAATAAACTATCGTGAGGTTTTGGAGTATTTGGAGGTAGATATTTTTTTAAGTCGTTCCAATCTATTATTCTTTCTGCTGTAGTCAAGTAGCCAGTAGATTCTATAAATTTTTTAAAGTCAGCGTTAGTAACTTCAGTTTCATCCATTAAAAAAGAATTGACATTAACTTTATGTTGAGGATATTCATCCCTCATAGCTTGATTATTATCTGCACCCATTAAAAACTCGCCACCCTTTATAAAAACCATTCCGCTTGGAGCCTCAACTAAATGTTGCTTTTTTTCTGAATTATTACAAGAAAAAATTAAGTTTAAAATAAAAAATAATAATATTTTTTTCATTAGTTAGGGTTAATATATTTGGTTTAGTATAATAAATACAAGCATTAATCGTATTTAAAACAAATTTAAAGATTAATTTTTTATTTTTAGGTAACAACTATTATTATGAGTAAAAAATTAGCTGAAGAATACTGGAAAAAAAACCTTAAATATCTATTAATACTATTATCAATTTGGTTCACTGTTTCTTTTGGATTTGGAATATTATTGATTGATGAGCTTAATCAAATAAAAATTGGAGGATTCAAACTTGGATTTTGGTTTGCACAACAAGGATCTATTTATGTTTTTGTAATATTAATATTTATATATATTGGTCTTATGAACAGACTTGATAAAAAATATCACCCTAAAAAATAATCATGGATTTACAATTGTGGATATGGCTAATGGTAGGAATAACGTTTTCGTTATACATCGGTATTGCTATCTGGTCTAAAGCAGGCTCAACAAAAGAATTTTATGTAGCTGGTTCTGGTGTTTCGCCTATAGCAAATGGTATGGCAACAGCCGCAGATTGGATGTCAGCGGCATCATTTATTTCAATGGCTGGTTTAATTTCGTTTATGGGTTATGATGGATCAGTTTACTTGATGGGTTGGACCGGTGGATATGTTTTACTTGCACTTCTATTAGCACCTTATTTGAGAAAATTCGGAAAATTCACTGTTCCTGATTTTATAGGAGACAGGTATTATTCAGATACTGCTAGAGTTGTAGCTGTATTTTGTGCATTAATAATTTCATTTACATATGTTGCTGGCCAAATGAGAGGGGTTGGACTCGTCTTTTCAAGATACTTAGAAGTCGATATAAATACCGGTGTTGTTATTGGAATGGCTATTGTTTTATTTTATGCTGTTTTAGGTGGGATGAAAGGAATAACTTACACTCAAGTTGCACAATATTGTGTTCTGATTTTTGCTTTTATGGTACCTGCCATTTTTATTTCAATACAAATGACAGGAAATCCGATTCCACAACTAGGTTTTGGATCTCAAGGCTCAGACGGGATATATCTTTTAGACAAATTGGATGGGTTAAGTAGAGATTTAGGATTTCACGAGTATACAACTGGATCAAAGTCAAAGCTTGATGTGTTTTTTATTACTGCTGCTTTAATGATTGGAACAGCTGGACTTCCTCACGTTATAGTTAGATTCTTCACTGTAAAAAAAGTAAGTGATGCAAGAAAATCTGCAGGGTGGGCTCTGCTATTTATAGCAATTCTATATACTACTGCTCCTGCAATTTCAGTTTTTGCTAGAACAAATTTGATTGAAACAGTAAGTGAGAAAAAATATGACGATATGCCTGTTTGGTTTGAAAACTGGGAAAAAACTGGGCTTTTGACTTTTACTGATAAAAATAATGACGGAGTTATTCAGTATGTTGCAGATCCACAAATAAATGAATTAACTATTGATAGAGATATAATGGTAATGGCAAATCCTGAAATTGCTGAGCTACCAAACTGGGTAATAGCGTTGCTTGCGGCTGGTGCTTTAGCAGCAGCCCTTTCAACAGCTGCTGGGTTACTACTTGTTATATCTTCTTCAGTTTCTCATGATCTAATCAAAAAAATTATAAAGCCTGATGTTAGTGAAAAAGGGGAATTAATTGCTGCTAGAGTTTCTGCCTTTTTTGCCGTTTTATTAGCTGGTTATTTTGGAATTAATCCACCTGGATTTGTAGCAGCGGTAGTAGCTTTGGCATTTGGCTTAGCTGCAGCCTCATTTT
>CAJJCV010000005.1 GCA_905182765.1 Cryomorphaceae bacterium BACL29 MAG-121220-bin8
ATACAGGCAGAAATTTTAGATAATTTTTTAGCAACATTAAAATTAAGTATTTCTATGACCATCGCATTGGAAGTAGATGAAAATTTATTAATTGACAGATTAATTAACAGAGGAAAAGATAGTGGTAGGTCAGATGATCAAGACAGGTTTAAAATTCAAAATAGATTTGACGAATATAATAAGAAGACCTCTCCTCTAATAAATTTTTATAAAAATCAAAATAAATTTTTTGATGTATTTGGAGTTGGAGATATTAATGAAATAAGCTCTAGGATTTTTAACACTATTGATAATAATATATAATGACTGAAGGAAATTTTGTTGACTATGTAAAGATTAATATTTTTTCGGGCAACGGAGGAAAGGGTTCTGCACATTTTAGGCGTGAAAAATTTATAACTAAAGGAGGTCCTGATGGTGGAGATGGTGGAAGAGGAGGTAATGTTGTTTTTGTTACCGATAAATCTTTATGGACCCTTCATCATTTTAGATTTCAAAAACATTTTAAATGTGGTCATGGAGGTGATGGAAGTGGAAGCAGAAGTAGTGGAGCTGATGGAGCCGATTCTATTATAAGGGTTCCAATAGGAACTGTTATTAGGGACACGGAAACAAATAAAATTTTATATGAAACTATTGAGGATGGTGATCATAAAATTATTTTAGATGGTGGAATGGGTGGCTTAGGTAATTGGAACTTTAGGTCTTCAACTAATCAAGCACCTAGATATTCACAACCTGGAATTAAAGGAAAAGTAAGTCAATTAACATTAGAATTAAAGCTTTTAGCTGATGTTGGTTTAGTTGGATTTCCAAATGTTGGAAAATCAACATTACTTAAAACTATTACCTCTGCAAAACCTAAAATTGGCAATTATGAGTTTACAACTTTAAAACCCAATTTAGGCATCGTTCAATATAGAGATTATAGGTCGTTTGTTATGGCAGATATCCCTGGAATAATTGAAGGAGCGTCTGAAGGAAGAGGACTTGGACATCATTTTCTTAGACATATTGAAAGAAACTCAGTTCTTCTTTTTTTGCTTTCTGCAGAATCTGAAGATTTGGTTAATCAATATAAAATTCTTCTTAATGAATTGAAGAAATACAATCCAGAATTGTTAGACAAACAGAGAATTATTGCTATTTCTAAATCTGATTTAATTGACGACAAGGTAAGGCTGAAAATCAAAAAAGATATTTCAAAAAAAATTAAAAATATTCCTTTTGAGTTCATTTCATCTGTTTCAAATATTGGCTTAGTTGAAATTAAAGATCTTTTATGGAAGGTTTTAAATGAGTAAATTTTAATCTTAAATTAGAGTTTTAATTTCATGAAAATTCATTTTATAGCAATAGGGGGGAGTGCAATGCATAATTTAGCAATAGCATTACATATTAAAGGCTATCATGTCTCAGGAAGTGATGACTCAATTTTTGAACCTTCAAAATCAAGACTGATACATCATGGTTTATTTCCAAAAGAAATTGGTTGGAAGTCATCAAATATTTCTGATGACTTAGACTGTGTTATTCTAGGAATGCATGCAAAAAAAGACAATCCAGAACTTATTGAGGCACAAAAAAAATCAATTAAAATATTTTCATATCCTGAGTTTATTTACGAAATGTCTAAAAATAAGACAAGAGTAGTTATAGGAGGAAGTCATGGGAAAACCTCTATTACAGCCATGGTTTTACATGTCCTTAATGACAATGATATCTCAGTTGACTACATGGTAGGAGCCCAGTTAAAAGGTTTTAGTACTATGGTTCATTTGACTGATGAAAATGATTTTATATTACTTGAAGGTGACGAGTATTTATCTTCACCAATTGATAGAAGACCAAAATTTCATTTATATAAACCAAATATTGCATTATTAAGCGGAATTGCATGGGACCATATTAATGTCTTTCCAACAAAAGAGATTTATTCTAAACAGTTTGAGATTTTTCTTGACTCTATTGTTTCAGGAGGTTCTATAGTTTACAATGAATTAGATTTAGAATTAAATCAAATGGTTCAAAATTGTTCAAATTCAATAAGAAAACTTGAGTATTCTTTGCCTGAATTTTTGATTGAAAATGACATTACATATTTAATAACAGATGAAGGTAGGCTTCCTTTAAAAATATTTGGCGACCATAATTTAAGTAATCTTTCAGGAGCTAAATTGATATGTCAATTAATGGGAGTTCAAGAAGAAGAATTTAATAGTTCTATAGTCTCATTTGGTGGAGCCGATAAGAGGCTGGAGTCATTATTAGAAATGAATGATCGAGCATTTTTTAAAGATTTTGCTCATTCTCCAAGTAAGGTCAGTGCAACAACAAATGCTTTAAAAATTCAATATAAAAACAGAAAACTAATTGCTCTTCTCGAATTGCACACTTTTAGTAGTTTAAATGAAGATTTTATTGGAGAATACCGAAATAGTTTAAAACAGGCTGATACCAGAATTTTGTTTTATGATCCTAAAGCTGTTGAAAGTAAAGGTTTAAAGAACATTTCTGTTCAAAAAATAAAAGATTCATTTAATGATGATAATATGATTGTGTTTTCAAATTCTGACCAATTAAAGTCTTATTTGTTTGAACTGTCGTATGTTAATACTAATTTATTATTTATGAGTTCAGGTAATTACGCTTCAATTGATTTAGAAGTTTTAAATGATTTTATTAAAAATAATTAATGAAAAACATTAAACATATATTTTTTGATTTAGATCATACACTTTGGAATTTTGAAAAAAATTCTGCACTTACTTTTAAGTTTTTACTGGATAAGTATAATATTACTATTGATCTTCATAAATTTTTAAAAGTTTATATGCCAATCAATTTTTCATTATGGAACTTATACAGAGATGATAAGGTTACTAAGGACTATTTAAGACACAACAGATTAAAATCTACTTTTGAAAAGTTAAATATTAAAATAGATTCAGGATTAATAGACGAAATTTCTAATGATTATGTTAAACATCTTCCTGACAATAATTTTCTTTTGCCTAATGCTATTCCGGTTTTAGATTATCTATTTCAAAAATACACTCTACATATAATTACAAATGGATTTACTGAGGTTCAGAACACAAAAATTTCAAATTCTAATCTTAATAAATACTTCTCTTGTATAATTGACTCTGAAACAGTTGGAGTTAAAAAGCCTCATTCAAAAATTTTTAATTACGCTTATAATATTTCTAAAGCGGCTTATAAAAACGAATGTTTAATGATTGGTGACAATTATCAGGCTGATGTGATGGGAGCGCTTAATAATGGCTTTAAGGCTATTCATTTAAACTCTAACAACGAATCTCATCACGAAAATTCTATAATAATAACTGACTTGATATCTTTAAAAGAAATTCTCTAGTTAATATTTTTTTTGTCGTATCATCTCATATAAGATTGCACCACATGCTACTGATACGTTTAGAGATTCTATTTTTCCATGAAGTGGAATTCTAACTAATTCATCACACAGATTTACAACCGAGCTAGATAAACCTTTTCCTTCAGACCCCATTATAATCGCTTGTGATTTTCCGAATTTAGTTTCAAAAATATTGTTTTCAGCTTTTTCAGATGCTCCAAATATTTTAATATCGTGTTGTTTTAAAAGAAAAATAGCATCTTTAATATGGGACACTTTACAAATTGGGACATTAAAAATTGCTCCAGATGATGTTTTTATAGTATCCCCATTTACTGGTGCACTTCCACTGGACTGAATAATTATACAGTCTATAGCGGTACATTCTGCAGTTCGAACTATGGCTCCAAAATTTCTAACATCTGATAATTGATCTAATATTAATAATGAAATTGATTTAGGTTTAGATTCAATTAAGTCACTTAAATCAGAAATAGACAAGAAGTTTATAGGTGAAATAGTTGCTACAACACCTTGATGGTTCTTTGGAGTTAATCTATTTAATTTTTCTACAGGTACATAAGAGATTTCAACTGAATTCTGATTTAATTTTTTTATTAATTCATATCCGTTTTTATTATTTAACCCCCTTTGCATAAAAACTCTATTTATTGATTCGTTTGCATCAATAGCTTCTATAACAGCTCTAATACCATATATTAAGGTTTCTTTATCCATTTTGTATGTAGTTGATCAGTTATATTGAGTTAAAGTAGGAAACTAGCTCTATTAAGCTTTTTTTATTCTTAAGATTTAATTTATTTGCTTTTTTATATTTTTTTAAAAGTTTTTGATCAAATATATTTTTAGCAATTAATTTTTTGAATGATCTGGGAATTGAGTACCATTTACCATCTTTATTAATTAAAAATTCGTTCGCATCAGCCCATTTTGGTTTTGGATTACTAGATGATCCTGAAGATGGTGCAACAGCACCTGTTCTAATTGGCATCTTTATTACTTTTCTAGGAAAATAGTAAAGAGAAATATTATCAAGTTCAATACAATCCTCTAAAACAGCTATAATTTCTTTTTTATTTAAATTAATCGAATAAGATTTATAAGTATTACCATTCATTTGAATTTTCACTGAACTATTTAATTCTATAATACTAGGTTGTGAGCTTTCATCTTTTTTAATTTCGAATTTTTGAGTTCCTACATTCAATCTTGTTAAAACATCATATGTTTTTCCATTATTAAATATTATTTTACCATTTCTAAAATTCTTATCTAAATAAGGAGATCCCTCTGCTTCACTAAAGTCTTTTTTCATTAATTTTCTTAAAAGCACATTTCCGCCACTAAATAAGTCATCAGTAGAAACCCCATAATCTTGACTAAAAGATAATTGGCTTGATATTAAAAAAAATAATATTAAAGTATTTATATTTCTCATGTTCAATGTTTAATTCCTCAAATATAGATAAAGTTATTGACCTTCATTCTTAATTATTTATCAAAAAAAAAGCGCTCCTAAGAGCGCTTTTTTATATATAAAGTAGTTTACTAAAATTATTTAGTATCCCACCATAATTTAGAATCTTGGCTGTAACCAGAAATCTTTGCAGTAGCAGCGTCATGGTTAGCTTTGTTAGCACTAGCAGTAGTAGCACCATAACCATATCTCATTGGTATTCCAGTTCCTGTTAAAGCATCGGTAGCAGGAGTTAACATTGGATAATCCAATCTTCTCCATTCTGACCAAGCTTCATGTCCTTGCATGTATAATGCAACCCATTTTTCAGTAGCCATTGTTTCCATAGAAACAGGAGCAACAGAACCAAGGTATGCAGTAGCATCAGCTGTACTAACGCCCCATTGAGCGTGAGAAGCAGCGATACCTAATTCATACCAAGTTTGAGCATCACCAGCCAATCCACTCCATCCTCTTAAGTGTGCTTCTGCATATGAGAAACATACTTGAGCATACGAGTATAACATACCACCAGCATTAGTACCATCATAAATAACTGAAGATGGTAAGAATGATATTCTAGTCTGTAAGATACCTGGGTTTAACACACCATAAGGCATTCCAGCGTAAGTTTCACCCATATAATCAACATAGTCGATTTTTGATGTATCACCAGTTGCACTAACAACAGGAGTAGCATATTTAGCTAGTCTAGGGTCACTGTTAGCGAATAAATGGTCTACCATTACGTCACTTACAGCAAAATCTTCTCTAGACTGAAATCTGTCTTGCCATGGGTTATCGTTAGAATCTGCAGTAGTGTAAGGGTAGTGAATGTTATCAGCATTACTTCCTAATACACCACCAGCAACAGCTTCATTAAATTTAGCTTGTGCAGTAGCAGGATCAACATCAGCCATTCTTAAGGCCATCACCATTTTCATAGTGTTACCGAATTGTCTCCATTTCGCAGCATCTCCATTAAACATGAAGTCACCCGATAATCCACCACCATCTAAAAAGCTGATAGCAGCATCAATCTCAGCAAGCAAACCAGCGTATATTGCTGATTGATCGTCAAAAACAGGCTTTAAATTATCAACTCCCTGAAGAGCTTCAGAATAAGGAATTGCACCCCACATATTAGTCATGGCTTGCATCATGTATACTTTAAGTAAATGAGCTACACCCTTCTGCATCCCTATAGAACCTGATGATGAATATTCAGCAGCATTCTCAGAGTTGTTAAGGTTAATTACGGTTTGTAAGTCCATTAGTGGACCAGTATAGAAACCGTCAAAATTCCATTGGATTGTTTCATAACATGAATCTTCATTATATGTAATCTCAGAAACATGCTGAGCTAATAAAGTAGGATTCACAGTACTAACAAGACCTGGAATATTTCTCATTGCACCTGTAATAAGTGCTCCGGTGTTAGCTTTAGAAATTGCGTTTGGGTTTAAGTTTTCATCCCCAAAATCTACAGTTTCACAGGACACGAACAATAAGCTACTTATTGTTAACAGTCCGATAATTTTTTGAATTTGTGTTTTCATTATTTATAATTATTTATAATTAAAATTTAAGGGCTACGTTAAGTCCAAATGATCTAGCAGATGGTAATTGCCCACCTTCACTAGCATAATTTCCTCCAGACCAACCAGATCCAAGTTCAGATGGATCTAAACCAGGGTTTTTAGCACCTCTATAGTCACCCCAATCTGTAGTTTCAGAAAGGATTGCTAAGTTTGTTCCAATTAATGCTATATCAATTCCAGTAAAAGGAGAATTTGATAATTTATTAGCATCAAATGTGTAACCTAATCTTACTTGTCTTAACTTAACAAAAGAAGCGTCAACTAACCAAAGATCATCTCTAGTCCAGTTACCCCAAGCCCAGCTATCTGGAGCTCTGTAGAAATCAGCAGTACTTCCATCAGCATAAACACCAACTTGATGTATACCACCTCCAGCACTTACTGGATCTCTTTTTTGATTTCCTTTGTCGTTTTTACCAGCAGTCCATTCATGTAGACCAGCAGCCATTGAGAACATATCTGTTACTGAGTGGTATAAACCACCATCTTGAAAGTCAATTCCGATAGCAAGATCCCAATTTTTATATGTTAAGTTAGATGTAATACCACCAGTATAGTTTGGCATAACATTTCCTAATAGTTGATTGTTTTCATATCTGTGGTTTCCACTTGCGTAGTATACCCAGTTACCATTATCGTCTTTCAATCTTTTTCTTCCGTATAACATTCCCCATTCTTCACCTACAATTTCTTGTAAATCCATACTTGACCATGATAACCATGAGTTAAGTATATTTCTTTCAATTCCAGGGTATATGAAATCAACCATTTTTTCTAATGTAGCGAAGTTTACAGAAACATCCCATCTTACATCTTCAGTTTGAATTGGTGTTCCAGAAAGCATAACTTCAAATCCAGTTGAAGAAGTGATTTTTGAATTAACACTTAATCCAGTGTATCCAGTTGATCCTGCAGCTGATACAGCTACTGGTAATCCTGAATCTTCTCTGTCAAAATATGTTAAGTCAAATCCTAATCTATTATTTAAGAATTTCATTTCAATTCCATACTCAGTTTCTTTTCTAATTCCACCATTTAACTGAGGATTAGCTAATGTATTAGGTACAGCAAGTGATGCTAATGAACCATAAGCAGTCCCAGATCCAAATGTTGGACTAGTAGCGTAAGTTCCAGGGAAAATAGGAGCTTCAGCGTAACTAGCTCTTAATTTACCAAAAGAAACACCTTCTAGGTTCACTAATTTATCAAATAAGAAACTACCAGTTAAAGAGTAAGTTTCAATTCTGTTATTGTCTGCAGCTGCAGTAGAACTCCAGTCAAAACGGTAAGAACCGTCTAAATATAACATACTATCGTATCCTAATGATACAGATGAATAAGCAGCTCTTCCGCTGTTATTTGTTCTGTATGAAGAATAATTTGGCTTATCAACTGAGTTAGCAATAGTATAAAAATCAGGAATTGCTAAACCACCAGATGTACTAGCACTAGTGTTAATGCTTCTGAATTGTTTTGCAGAATAACCAACTAATGCACTAATATCAAATTTATCAGTTATTGCTTTAGTGTAATTAAGTCTAGCTCTAAATTCATTATTTTCAGATACATAAGAACCTTCGTTGTAAGCAGCTTGAGTACTTAATGTGTTAACACCAACATAATTTCTTCCATTACTTGTTCTGTTATAAGCTCTTCTGTTAACTTCTACATTAGCAGATAGTCCGTCCATTATATTATAATCAAATCCGAAATTACCTGAGTAAGTTGAATTTTCATTATTATTAGTGTTTTGGTATTGCTCGTAGTGTGGAGCATCCCAGTATTGTGGACGAGCATTTCTAGCAGATCTTCTGTTCCAAGTATAAAAAGCACCTTCATAATGATAATTATCTCTTAGTCTATCCATATCTAACTGTCTTTGCCACCACTGGCTAAAGTTTGATTGTAAACTTCCGTAACCACTACTAACAAAGTTATCAGTGTTTTGAATTCTTGCATTCAAAGAAGTGTAAACAGATAGTTTGTCAGTTAAATCCATTGAACCGTTGATGTTTAAATCATAGGTATTTCTAGATGCATTAGGAACAGGTAGTTTATTGTCTGTAACACGTCCAGTTGCTCTGAAGCTGTAATCCTCTCCACCTTTTCCAAAAGCAACACTTGTAGCAGATTTTACACCAGTTTCGAAGAAATTTTTAACATTGTTTGGATTTGGAGACCATCCTCTTTGTTCTCCAAAGTTTGGATGATTTGGAATCCATGAATCCCAGTGACGAGCCAAAGTACCATCTAATCTTGGTCCCCAAGATTCATCAGCTGCGTAGTAAGGAATATTTTGCCCATTAAATGATGCCCAAGACGAAGGGTCTGTTGCAGGATTGTAAGCAAAAGTATCCCAATCTTGATAGTAACCACCACCATACTCATTTTGGTAAGGGTGTAATCTACTAATATTAGAAGCAACAGTATTGTGATCTACAGTAATGTAAGCTTCACCAGCTTTTGCTTTTTTAGAAGTAATTACAATCACACCACTTCTTGCGTCAGCTCCATATAATGCAGTTGCAGCAGCACCTTTAAGTATTGTAATGTTGTCAATATTATCTGTATTAATATCACTTGCAGCCATTTCAATTCCGTCTACAACATATAATACATCTTGCTCTCCTCTAAGTCTAATAGCAGTTGATTCAAATGTAGAACTCGGTCCAGAAATAACCTGAACACCAGCAACTTTTCCAGCAAGAGCTGTTTTAAAGTCTAGTTCCTTAGTTTTGTTTAAGGTTGCCCCATCAACTTTTTGTTGAGCATAACCAAGTGACTTGGCTTCTCTTGTAATACCTAGTGCAGTTACAACTACCTCTTCTAGAGTGTTGTCTGATACTAGAGTTACGTTAACTGAAGCAGAAGCTCCAACTGTTACGTTTTGGGTTATAAATCCAACATAACTTACTGAAAGAACATCGCCTTCAGAAGCAGATATTGAATAAACACCGTCAAAGTCAGTTGTAACACCGTTAGATGTTCCAGCAACAACAACAGTAGCACCAGGAAGTGGTACACCAGAACTGTCAGAAACAGTACCGGATACACTCGTCTGAGCTAAACCCCATTGAAACATTATCATGAATGGTAACGCTAAAAACTTTTTTAAATTTGTTTTCATATTTTGTTTTAATTATTATTTGATCTACAAAAATGTTAATAAAAAGTTAATAAAACAACTATATAAAGAAAAATATCTAAACCTTGATGTATTTTTAGTTAAAATACTAAATGCTTAAATTATTCCTAATTTTTAGCATACTTTTTTATGATATCCTTAAATATCTATGTTTCATATTATTGTTTTTTATTAATAATTTAAGTGATTAAATAAAACTCATATCTGTTGTTATATTTTAAACTTTTAATATTTTTTTGTTAAAAATTTAACAAATTTTAACTTTTTTTTAAGATTTTAATATTCAGCTCTTTAGCTTGTTTTTTGTCCTATATATATATGAACGAAAATTAAAAAAGATAATAATTCGTTTATTTTTTATTCATAAGGTTTGATTAATTGTAAAATTAAATTACATTTGCACGCCCAAATAAGGGAAAATAAAGATAACATATGCCTACAATATCGCAGTTAGTTAGAAAGGGAAGAACTAAGATTACTAAGAAAAGTAAATCTGCTGCTTTAGTATCATGTCCTCAAAAAAGAGGTGTTTGTACTAGAGTTTATACAACTACCCCTAAAAAACCTAATTCAGCAATGAGAAAAGTTGCTAGAGTTAGATTAACAAATGGAACAGAAATCAATGCATACATTCCTGGTGAAGGACATAACTTACAAGAGCATTCAATTGTTTTAGTAAGAGGAGGAAGAGTTAAAGATCTTCCTGGTGTAAGATACCATATTGTTAGAGGAGCTTTAGATACTGCTGGTGTTGAAGGAAGATTACAAAGAAGATCAAAATACGGCGCTAAGCGTCCAAAAAAATAAATATTAATTGATGACGTTCATTTTATGAACCTCTCTAAAACTTAAATAAATGAGAAAAAGTAAGGCAAAGAAAAGACCGTTACTTCCTGATTCAAGGTTTAACGATCAACTAGTAACAAGATTTGTCAACAACTTAATGTGGAGTGGTAAAAAATCCACAGCGTTTAAACTTTTTTATGATGCAATTGATATTATAGAAGAGAAGAAACAAAACGACGAAAAAACTGCCCTTCAAGTATGGAAGGATGGTTTGTCAAATGTAATGCCACACGTTGAAGTGAGAAGTAGAAGAGTAGGTGGTGCAACTTTCCAAATTCCAATGCCAATACGTCCTGATAGAAAAATTTCCATGGGTATGAAATGGATGATTTCTTATGCAAGAAAAAGAAATGAGAAGTCTATGGCTTTAAAATTAGCTTCTGAAATTCTTGCTGCTGAAAAAGAAGAAGGAGCTTCTGTAAAGAAGAAAGTTGATGTTCATAAAATGGCTGAGGCTAATAAAGCATTTTCACACTTTAGATTTTAATATATAATGGCAAGAGATTTAAAATACACTCGTAACATTGGTATTGCTGCTCACATTGATGCAGGAAAAACTACTACTACAGAACGTATATTATTTTATACTGGTGTAAGTCATAAAATAGGTGAGGTTCATGATGGTGCTGCTACTATGGACTGGATGGAGCAAGAGCAAGAAAGAGGAATTACAATCACATCTGCAGCAACTACTTGTACTTGGAACTTTCCAACTAAACAAGGAGAAGAGATTGCAGATTCTAAACCATATCATTTTAATATAATTGACACACCTGGTCACGTTGATTTCACTGTTGAAGTTAATAGATCATTAAGAGTCTTAGATGGTTTGGTATTTTTATTTAGTGCAGTTGACGGTGTTGAACCACAATCTGAAACTAACTGGAGATTAGCTGATAATTATAAAGTTCCAAGAATGGGCTTTGTAAACAAAATGGATAGACAAGGTTCTGATTTCTTAAAAGTATGTAAGCAAATCAAAACTATGCTTAAATCTAATGCCGTTCCTGTTGTTCTTCCAATTGGAGAGGAAGATAACTTTAAAGGAATTGTAGATTTAGTAAAGAATCAAGCTATAGTTTGGCATGAGGATAAAATGGGAGCAACATTTGATGTTGTTGATATCCCTGAAGAAATGAAAGATGAAGTGAATGAATATAGAGCAAATCTTATTGAAGCTGTAGCTGAATATGATGATGCTTTATTAGAGAAGTTTTTTGATGATCCTGATTCAATTTCTGAAGATGAAGTACATGAAGCTTTAAGAAAAGCTACACAAGACATGAGTATTATTCCAATGATTTGTGGTTCTGCTTTTAAAAATAAAGGTGTTCAGTTTCTTTTGGATGCTGTTTGTAGATATTTGCCTTCTCCTTTAGATAAAGAAGCAATTATTGGTACAGATCCTGATAAAGATATTGAGATTGAAAGAAAACCATCTGTAAATGAACCATTTGCAGCGTTAGCTTTTAAGATTGCTACTGACCCATTTGTTGGTCGTCTTGCATTTTTTAGAGTTTACTCTGGAAGATTAGATGCGGGTTCTTATATTTTGAATAATAGATCTGGTAATAAAGAGAGAATTTCTAGAATTTTCCAAATGCACGCTGATAAACAAAATTCTATTCCTTTTATTGAGGCTGGGGATATTGGAGCTGCTGTTGGTTTTAAAGATATAAAAACAGGTGATACATTAACTTCAGAAAAACATCCTATTGTTTTAGAGAGTATGGACTTTCCTGATCCAGTTATTGGTATTGCAGTTGAACCTAAGACTAAAGCTGATGTTGATAAATTAGGTATGGCTTTAGGTAAGTTAGCTGAAGAAGACCCAACATTCCAAGTTAAAACTGATGAAGCATCTGGACAGACAATTATTTCTGGAATGGGTGAACTTCATTTAGATATTCTTGTTGACAGATTAAGAAGAGAATTTAAGGTTGAAGTAAATCAAGGTCAACCTCAAGTTGAATATAAAGAAGCGATTACAGCTCTTGCTGATCACAGAGAGATTTATAAAAAACAATCTGGTGGTAGAGGTAAGTTTGCTGATATATCTTTTACAATGGAACCTGCCGAGGAAGGTAAATCAGGTTTAGAGTTTATTAATAAAATTAAAGGTGGTAACATTCCTAGAGAATTTATCCCATCTGTTGAAAAAGGTTTTAAAGAGGCTATGAAGAATGGTCCTTTAGCTGGTTTTGAGATGGATGCAATGAAAGTAACTCTTAAGGATGGTTCTTTTCATGCTGTTGATTCTGATTCATTATCATTTGAATTAGCCGCTAAAATTGGATACAAGAGTGCAGCTAAGTCTGCTAAGTCTGTTATTATGGAGCCAATTATGAAATTGGAAGTTTTAACACCTGAAGAAAATATGGGTGATGTTGTTGGAGATTTAAATAGAAGACGTGGTCAAGTTAATAATATGGATGATAGAGCTGGATCTAAAGTTGTAAAAGCAAATGTTCCACTTTCAGAAATGTTTGGTTATGTTACTGCTCTTAGAACTTTAAGTTCTGGTCGTGCTACATCAACTATGGAATTTGATCATTACGCTGCAACCCCTGCAAATGTTTCTGCTGAGGTTATAAAAGCAATTAAAGGAGATAACGATTAATACCAATATAATGAGTCAAAAAATTAGAATAAAATTAAAATCATACGACTTCAATTTGGTTGATAAGTCTGCTGAAAAAATAGTAAAGACTGTCAAGACTACTGGGGCTATTGTAACGGGACCAATTCCGTTACCAACACACAAAAAGATATTTACTGTGTTAAGATCACCTCACGTAAATAAAAAATCAAGAGAACAGTTTCAATTATCTTCTTACAAAAGATTGTTGGATATATACAGTTCTTCATCAAAAACAATCGACGCTTTAATGAAGTTAGAGCTTCCAAGTGGAGTTGAAGTTGAAATTAAAGTATAATTTAAAATATATAACAAATGTCCGGGTTGATAGGAAAAAAAATAGGAATGACTAGCATATTTGATGACAAAGGAAAGAATATTCCTTGTACAGTCATTCAAGCTGGTCCTTGTGTTGTTACTCAAATTAAAACTAATGAGGTTGATGGTTATACAGCAATTCAATTAGGTTTTAGTGATAAGAGTGATAAGCATTCAAATAAAGCTGAAGCTGGTCATTTTTCAAAATCAAAATCTTCTGCTAAGTATAAATTAGTAGAATTTGAAAATTTTGATAGTGAACTAAATCTTGGTGATTCTGTTTCTGTAGATCATTTTACAGAAGGCGAATTTGTAGATGTCTCTGGTAATTCTAAAGGGAAAGGTTTTCAAGGTGTTGTTAAAAGACACGGTTTTGCTGGTGTAGGCCAAGCTACTCACGGACAACATAATAGACTAAGAGCCCCTGGTTCAATTGGTGCTGCTTCTTACCCTGCTAGAGTTTTTAAGGGTATGAAAATGGCTGGTAGAATGGGTAATGAAAAAATTACAGTACAAAATCTTAAGGTTTTAAAAGTAGTTTCTGATCAGAATTTACTTGTTTTGAAAGGATGCGTTCCTGGTCATAAAAACTCTTACGTAATAATTAGAAAATAATGAAACTATCTGTATTAAATATAAAAGGTAAAGAAACTGGAAGATCAGTAGAGCTTTCAAAATCTATTTTTGAAGTTACACCTAACGATCATGCTGTTTATCTTGATGTAAAAAGATTTTTAGCTAATAATCGTCAAGGAACTAACAAAACTAAAGAAAGAGCTGAAATTGCAGGTAGTACAAGGAAAATTAAAAAACAAAAAGGTACAGGTACTGCTAGAGCTGGTAGTATTAAAAACCCTCTTTTTAGAGGTGGGGGTACAATTTTTGGTCCTAGAGTAAGATCTTATTCTCAAAAACTTAATAAAAATGTTAAGAGATTGGCTAGAAGATCTGCTTTAAGTTTAAAATTAAAAGCGAAAGCTATTTCTATTGTAGAAGATTTTGATTTTGAATCTCCTAAAACTAAATCATTTACTGATGTTGTTAATTCACTTGGTTTGAATGGCAAGAAATCATTATTTGTTTTAGGTGGAATTAATAAAAATGTTTATTTATCCGCTAGAAATTTAGAGCGTAGTAGTGTTGTTACTAATTCAGAAATTAGTACATACAGTATAATGAATGCTCAACACTTAGTTTTTTTAGAAAGCTCATTAGAACAAATTGAATCAAATTTAAGTTAGTATGAATATTTTACTTAAACCAGTTATAACAGAAAAAGCTACAGCAGATAGTGAGCTTAAAAATAGATTTACTTTTTTAGTTGATACTAATGCAAATAAAGTACAAATCAAAAAAGCTGTTGAACAAGCTTATGGTGTTTCTGTTGATAAGGTAAGAACCATGAGATATGGAGCTGAAAGAAATACAAAATATACAAAAACAGGTATTCAACGAGCAAAGACTGTTACTACTAAAAAAGCTGTAGTTCAGATTTCCGAAGGAGATACAATAGATTTTTATAATAAACTTTAAAAATAATAGATAATGTCAGTTAAAGCGCTAAAGCCGATCACGCCAGGACAAAGAGGAAGAGTTGTTAATGGATTCGATGCCATCACAACAGATAAGCCTGAAAAAAGCTTGCTTGCTCCTAAAAAAAGATCTGGTGGTAGAAATAGTCAAGGTAAAATGACTATGAGATACATTGGTGGTGGTCATAAAAAAAGATATAGAATCATTGATTTTAAAAGAAACAGACATGAAGATATAGCTGAAGTTATGTCAATTGAATATGATCCAAACAGGTCAGCTTTTATTGCGTTAACAAAGTTCGAGGATGATGAAAAAAGATATATTGTAGCATTAAAAGGTTTGAAGGTTGGTGATAAAATTGTTTCTGGTTCAAAAAAATCACCAGATACAGGTAATTGTATGCCACTTTCTGATATACCTTTAGGTACAATAATTTCTTGTATTGAAATGAGACCTGGAAAAGGAGCTGCTATTGCAAGAAGTGCAGGTTCATTCGCCCAACTTATGGCTAAAGACGGTAAATTTGTTACTGTTAAAATGCCATCTGGAGAAACAAGATTAATATTATCATCATGTTATGCTACTATTGGTTCTGTTTCAAATTCTGACCATCAATTAACAGTTTTTGGTAAAGCTGGTTCAAGACGTTGGTTAGGTAGAAGACCTAGAACTCGTCCAGTAGCGATGAATCCAGTTGATCACCCAATGGGTGGTGGTGAAGGTAGAGCTTCTGGTGGTCATCCTAGATCTAAGAATGGAATTCCAGCTAAAGGATTTAGAACAAGAGATAAGAAAAAGGCTAGTAATAAATATATAATTGAAAGAAAAAAGAAATAAATGGCACGTTCACTAAAGAAAGGACCTTATGTCCATTATAGTTTAATTAAGAAAGTTCAAAGAAATTTGGATTCAAACAAAAAAACTGTTGTTAAGACATGGTCAAGATCTTCTATGATTATTCCTGATTTTGTAGGACAAACAATTGCTGTTCATAATGGACGACAATTTGTTCCTGTATATGTTACAGAAAACATGGTAGGTCATAAATTAGGAGAATTTTCTCCAACTCGCTCGTTTCGTGGTCATGCTGGAGCAAAAAATAAAGGAAAGAAATAATTTAATTTGCAATGGGATTAAGAAAAAGACAAAGTGCTGAAAAAATTAAGGAAGCAAAAAAACAAGTTGCTTTTGCAAAACTTAATAATTGCCCAACATCTCCAAGAAAAATGAGAATTGTTGCCGATTCAGTCAGAGGAAAAAAAGTGGATATGGCTTTAACAATTTTAAAGTTTAGTCAAAAGGAGGCTTCTAACAGACTTGAAAAGCTTTTGATGTCTGCTATTACAAATTGGCAATCTAAAAATGAAGATGCAGATGTTGAACAAGCTAATTTATTTATTAAAGAAATTAGAGTTGACAGTGCTGGTATGCTTAAGAGATTAAGACCTGCTCCACAAGGTAGAGCTCACCGAATAAGAAAACGTTCAAATCACGTTACATTAATTTTAGGTTCACAAAATTCAATAGAAAGTTAATATGGGACAAAAAACAAATCCAATAGGCAATAGATTAGGTATTATTAGAGGTTGGGAATCTAATTGGTACGGGGGAAATGACTATGGGGATAAACTTGCAGAAGATCATAAGCTAAGAAAGTATGTTTTTGCTAGATTATCAAAAGCTAGTGTTTCTAGAGTTATTATTGAAAGAACTTTAAAGCTTGTAACATTAACCATAACAACTGCAAGGCCCGGAATTATTATTGGTAAAGCTGGCCAAGAGGTTGATAAATTAAAAGAAGAACTTAAAAAATTATCAGGTAAAGAAGTTCAATTAAATATCATTGAAATTAAAAGACCTGAATTAGAAGCCCAACTAGTTGGATCAAGTATTGCTAGACAAATTGAAAGTAGAATTTCTTACCGTAGAGCTATAAAAATGGCTATCGCTGCTTCTATAAGAATGAATGCAGAGGGTATTAAAGTACAAATTTCAGGACGTTTGAATGGTGCAGAAATGGCTCGTTCTGAATCTTATAAAGAAGGCAGAATTCCATTATCAACTTTTAGAGCTGATATAGATTATGCTTTAGTTGAAGCTCAAACTACCTACGGAAAATTAGGCATTAAAGTTTGGATTATGAAGGGTGAAGTATATGGTAAAAGAGAATTATCTCCACTAGTCGGCTTAAGTCTAAGTTCGTCAAAATCAAAAGGTGGAAATAAAGGAAGAAAACAAAGAAGAAGATAATTAAATATATAGTATAAATGTTATCACCAAAAAGAACAAAATTTAGAAAAATGCAGAAAGGCCGCATGAAAGGTCTTTCACAAAGAGGGAATATACTTTCAAATGGTATGTTTGGAATAAAGTCAATCGATACAAGTTTTTTAACCTCAAGACAAATTGAAGCTGCTCGTGTAGCCGCAACAAGATATATGAAACGAGAAGGTCAGTTATGGATTAAAATTTTTCCGGATAAACCTATTACCAAAAAACCTTTAGAGGTTAGGATGGGTAAGGGTAAGGGTGCTCCTGAATATTTTGTAGCTGTTGTGAAGCCTGGAAGAATAATGTTTGAAGTTGCTGGGGTTCCGCATGATGTTGCTAAAGAAGCATTAAGATTAGCAGCGCAAAAACTTCCAGTTAAAACAAGATTTATAATTGCAAGAGATTATCAAGCATAAATTTAAAAAATGAAACAAAAAGAAGTAAAAGAATTATCGATAGACGAGTTAAATGAAAAATTACTTTCATTTCAGAAAGAACTTTCTGATCTTAAAATGACTCATGCAATTTCACCTATTGAAAATCCTATGCAAATAAAAAATTTGAGAAAAACTATTGCACGAATAAATACAGAATTAACTGTAAAGTTAGCTCAAGAATAAAACTTTTATAAATGGAAACAAGAAACCTAAGAAAAGAAAGAGTTGGAATTGTTACAAGTAACAAGATGGAAAAATCTATCGTTGTTGCTGAAGTTAACAAGGTTAAACATCCAATGTATGGAAAATTCGTTTTGAAGACTAAAAAATATACTGCACACGATCAAGAAAACGAGTGTAATATTGGAGATACTGTAAAAATAATGGAAACAAGACCTATCAGCAAATCAAAATGCTGGAGACTTGTTCAAATTTTAGAAAGAGCTAAATAATGGTACAACAAGAATCAAGATTAACTGTAGCTGATAATACTGGTGCTAAAGAAGTACTTACTATTAGGGTACTTGGTGGAACGAAAAGAAGGTATGCTTCTGTTGGTGATAAAATTGTTATCACTGTAAAACATTCTACACCTAATGGTACGGTCAAAAAAGGACAAGTTTCAACTGCAGTAGTAGTAAGAACAAAAAAAGAAGTTAGAAGAAAGGATGGTTCGTATATTAGGTTTGATGATAATGCATGTGTATTATTAGATGCTGCTGGAGAAATGAGAGGAACTCGTGTTTTTGGACCAGTAGCCAGAGAGCTTAGAGATAAAAAATTTATGAAAATAGTTTCACTAGCACCTGAAGTTTTATAATTATGATTAAAATTAAAGTAAAAACTGGAGATCAAGTAAGAGTTTTAGCTGGGGACCATAAAGGTTCTGAAGGTAAAATTGTGAAGTTATTAAGATCTAAAAATTTAGCAATCGTTGAAGGAGTTAATATGGTTAAAAAGCATAATAAACCTAGTTCACAAAATCCAAAAGGTGGTATTATTGAACAGGAAGCTCCAATTCATATATCTAACCTTTCACTTCTTACTTCAAAAGGTGAAACAACGAGAGTAGGATATAAGACTGCTGACGGTCAAAAAAATAGAGTTGCATTAAAATCTGATGAAATAATTTAATTATGAATTACCAACCTAGATTAAAAAAAGAATTTAATGAAAGAATTATATCTTCTTTAAAAGAAGAATATTCTTACAGCAATGTAATGATGGTACCACAACTTAAAAAAATTGTTATTAGTAAAGGTGTTGGTGGTGCAGTTGCTGATAAAAAATTAATAGACCATGCTATAGATGAATTATCTACTATTTCTGGTCAAAAAGCAATTTCAACATTATCTAAAAAAGATGTTGCTACTTTTAAATTAAGAAAAGGTATGCCTATTGGGGCTAAAGTTACCTTAAGAGCTGAAAGAATGTATGAGTTTTTAGATAGATTGATTACTTCTGCTCTTCCTAGAGTTAGAGATTTCCAAGGTATAAAAGCTTCTGGCTTTGATGGTCGAGGGAATTACAATTTAGGAGTTACTGAACAGATTATTTTTCCAGAAATTGATATTGACAAGGTTAATAAAATCTCTGGTATGGATATAACTTTTGTAACAAGTGCAAAAACAGATAAAGAAGCTAAATCGTTATTAACTGAATTAGGTTTACCTTTTAAAAAGAATTAATTATGGCTAAAGAATCAATGAAGGCCCGTGAGGTCAAAAGAGCAAAATTATGTGCTAAGTATGCTGACAAAAGAAAGGCTTTAAAAAAAGCAGGTGACTTTGAAGGACTACAGAAATTGCCAAAAAACTCATCTCCTGTAAGAGCTCACAATAGATGTAAACTTACCGGAAGACCTAAGGGTTACATGAGACAGTTCGGAGTTTCTAGAGTTTTATTCAGAGAAATGGCAAATAAAGGTTTAATCCCAGGAGTTAGAAAAGCTAGCTGGTAAATAAATATAAACATGAATACAGATCCAATTGCAGATTATTTAACAAGAATTAGAAACGCTAATAGTGCCGGTCACAAAGTAGTTTCTATTCCTGCTTCCAATGTTAAAAAGGAAATAACAAAGATATTGTTTGATCAAGGCTATATTTTGAGTTATAAATTTGAAGATGATATAACTCAAGGTAATATTAAAATTGCTTTAAAATATAATTCTTACTCTAAAGAGCCTGTAATTAAAAAATTAGAAAGAATTAGTAAACCAGGTTTGAGAAAATATTCAGATTCACTTAGTTTACCAAGAGTTTTAAATGGATTAGGAATAGCTATCGTTTCTACATCTAAAGGTCTTATGACAGGAAAAAAAGCAAAACAATCTAACGTAGGAGGAGAGATTCTCTGTTATGTACATTAAAAATTAATAAAATGTCAAGAGTAGGAAATAATCCAATATCAATTCCGGATGGTGTCTCAGTTGAGATTCACCCAAATTCTTTTATAGCTAAAGGAAAGTTGGGAGAACTTTCTCAATCATTTGATTCGATCAGTATTGAACAAGTTGAAAATAATTTGATAATTAAAAGAATTAATGATTCTAAACCTATAAAAGCAAAACATGGTTTGTATAGAGCATTGTTTTCTAATATGGTTGAAGGAGTTTCAAAAGGTTGGACAAAAGAATTAGAATTAGTTGGAGTAGGTTATAGAGCTTCTAATCAAGGTCAAAGACTAGAATTAGCTTTAGGTTTTTCACATAATATCGTTTTTCAAATTCCATCTGAGGTGAAAATTGAAACAGTATCTGAAAAAGGTAAAAACCCTATTATTAAATTGATGTCCTTAGATAAACAACTTGTAGGTGCTATTGCTTCTAAAATCAGAGGTTTTAGAAAACCTGAACCATACAAAGGAAAAGGAGTTAAGTATGTTGGAGAACAAATACGTAGAAAAGCAGGTAAGTCTGCATAAATTTTAGAAAATGAGTTTATCAAAAGTTGAAAAGAGAAAAAAAATAAAAAAAAGAATAAGACAGCATGTCTTTGGAAGCGAAAGCAGACCAAGATTGTCAGTATTCAGAAGTAATAAAGAAATTTATGCTCAAATAGTTGATGATGTTAATGGTAAAACTTTAGCTGCAGCATCTTCTAGAGATAAAGATATTGCTGACGGAACCAAATCTAAAATTGAATTATCAAAATTAGTTGGAATTTCAATTGGTTCTAAGGCTGTTAAAGCTGGTATTGATAAGATTGGTTTTGATAGAAGTGGATATTTATATCATGGTAGAGTTAAATCATTAGCAGACGGAGCCAGAGAAGCTGGACTTAAATTTTAATTTATGAAAAATAATAAAAACGAATTTGTTAAACCGAGTGGACTAGATCTTAAAGATCGTTTAGTAAGCATTCAACGTGTTACTAAAGTAACTAAGGGTGGTAGAGCTTTTGGTTTTACAGCTATTGTTGTTGTAGGTGATGAAAAAGGAGTTGTAGGTCACGGTTTAGGAAAATCAAAAGATGTAGCTACATCAATTGCAAAAGCAGTAGAAGATGCAAAAAAGAATCTAGTAAGAATTGCATTACATAAAACAACTCTTCCTCACGAACAAAAAGGGAAACATGGAGGTGCAAAAGTATTTATAAAACCTGCATCTCAAGGTACTGGAGTTATTGCTGGTGGAGCGGTTAGGGCAGTTTTGGAATCATTAGGTGTACAAGATGTTCTTTCTAAATCTCAAGGATCTTCGAATCCACATAACGTTGTTAAGGCAACATTTGACGCATTACTTAGACTTAGAAATGCAAATACTATAGCTCAAGAAAGAGGTGTATCATTAGAAAAAGTTTTTAACGGATAATTATGGCGAAAATTAAAATAAAAAAAGTTAGAAGTGAAATCAAAAGACCTGCAGATCAGAAAAAAACTCTTTTGGCATTAGGATTGAAGAAAATTGGTCAAGTTGTTGAGCATGAAGATACTCCTAATATTATCGGAATGGTAAATAAGGTTAAACATTTAGTTTCTATTATTAAATAAAAAATCATGAATTTAAGTAATTTAAAACCGGAAGAGGGATCAATACATACTTCAAAAAAGAGATTAGGTAGAGGACAAGGATCTGGTAAAGGTGGTACAGCGTCTAGAGGTCACAATGGACAGAAATCCCGTTCTGGATACTCTAAAAAATTAGGTTTTGAAGGTGGTCAAATGCCATTACAACGAAGAGTCCCTAAATTTGGATTCAATAATATTAATAGAAAAGAATATCAGGCTGTTAATCTTGAAACTATTCAATTGTTAATTGATAATAAAAAGATTAAAGATTCAATGAGTATTCAAAGTTTTATTGATAATGGTTTGGCTAATAAAAATGACCTTATTAAAGTTTTAGGTTCAGGATCAATTAATTCATCTATAAAAATAACAGCTCATAAATTTTCTAAAACTGCAATAGCACAAATAGAAAAGAGCGGAGGTGAAGCAATAACTATATAATATATTATGTACAGTTTTTTTGAAACATTAAAGAATATCTGGAAAATTGAAGAGTTAAAAAATAGAATTTTTATAACTCTATTTTTCCTAGCTATTTATAGATTAGGAGCTCAAGTAGTTCTTCCTGGTATTGATTCTGTTCAATTAGCTGAGCTTTCAAGTAGAACTCAAGGAGGTGGATTGTTAGGTATTTTAAATGCTTTTACAGGTGGTGCGTTTGCTAATGCATCTGTTTTTGCTCTTGGGATTATGCCATATATTTCAGCATCTATTGTTGTTCAATTAATGGGTATAGCAGTTCCATATTTACAAAAACTTCAAAAGGAAGGTGAGAGTGGTAGAAAAACAATCAACCAAATAACTAGATGGCTTACCATTTTAATATGTGTTGTTCAAGCTCCTGCATATTTGTACAGTCTTGGTGCTCTTGGAGTTCCTGAAAGTGCTTTTATTTTAGGAAAAACACCTGTTTTTGTATTTTCATCTGTTGTTATTTTAGTTACTGGTTGTGTATTCGCAATGTGGTTAGGTGAGAAAATTACTGATAAAGGTATCGGTAATGGTATTTCTTTGCTTATTACTGTAGGTATAATAGCCTCTCTTCCTCAAGCGTTTTTTCAAGAATTTACATCTAGAGTAACTCAAAGTAACGGAGGTGCTATTACAATTTTAATTGAATTAGTTATATGGATAGTTGTTATTGCATTGTGTGTGTTACTAGTTAAGGCCGTTAGGCAAGTTCCAGTTCAATACGCAAGAAGAACTGCATCTGGTGGATTTGATAAAAATCAAGCAAGTTCAAGACAATATATTCCTTTAAGGTTAAATGCTTCTGGTGTTATGCCAATTATATTTGCTCAAGCTATAATGTTTGCTCCAGCGTATGTTGGACAGTTATTCGGAGACTCAGGTTTTGGTCAATGGCTTCAAACTTCTTTTTCTGATATGTTTGGTTTGTGGTATAATATTTTATTTGGTTTTCTAATTATTGTATTCACTTATTTTTATACTGCTATTACAGTTCCTACAAACAAAATGTCAGATGATTTAAAAAGAAGTGGTGGTTTTGTTCCTGGGATTAGACCAGGTGGTGAAACTTCTGAATTTTTAGATAAAATAATGTCTTTAATTACATTCCCTGGATCATTGTTTTTAGCAGCTGTTTCAGTTTTACCTGCTATTATTGTCCAGATTATGGGAATGCAACAAGGATGGGCTTTGTTTTATGGAGGGACTTCACTATTGATTATGGTTGGAGTTGCTATAGATACAATCCAACAAATTAATGCCTATTTATTAAATAGACATTATGATGGTTTAATGAAAACTGGTAAAAAAAGAAAATTAGGATAATATGGCAAAACAAGCAGCTATAGAACAAGATGGTACTATAATCGAAGCTCTTTCTAACGCTATGTTTAGGGTAGAGTTACAAAATGGTCACGTTGTTACTGCTCATATTTCCGGTAAAATGAGAATGCATTATATTAAATTATTACCTGGCGATAAGGTTAAATTAGAAATGAGTCCTTATGATTTAACTAAAGCTAGAATAACATATAGACAATAAATTATGAAAGTTAGAGCATCAGTAAAAAAAAGAAGTCCCGAATGCAAAATTGTAAGAAGAAAGGGAAGACTTTATGTAATTAATAAAAAGAATCCTAGATTCAAACAAAGACAAGGTTAAAATTATGGCAAGAATTTCAGGGGTTGATATACCCAAACAAAAAAGAGGAGTAATAGCTTTAACCTATATTTTTGGTATAGGAAGAACCAGAGCTAAGAAAATTTTAGAATCAGCTAAAGTTAGTGAAGATAAAAAAGTATCTGACTGGAATGATGAAGATACTGCTAAAGTTAGAGAAGCTGTAGGTACCTTCAAAATTGAAGGAGAACTTAGATCTGAAAATCAAATCAATATTAAAAGATTAATGGATATTGGTTGTTACAGGGGGATTAGACACAGGTCTGGATTACCTTTAAGAGGTCAAAGAACTAAAAATAATTCAAGAACAAGAAAAGGTAAGAGAAAAACAGTTGCAAATAAAAAGAAAGTAACTAAATAATATTTATTATGGCTAAATCAGCATCTAAAAAAAGAAAAGTAATAGTAGAATCATTTGGTGAAGCTCATATAACTGCTTCATTTAATAATATTATTATTTCATTGACTAACAAAAAAGGTGAAGTTATTTCGTGGTCTTCTGCCGGAAAGATGGGCTTTAGAGGCTCTAAGAAAAACACTCCTTATGCTGCTCAGTTAGCAGCTGAAGAAGCCGTTAAAGTTGCACACGATGCAGGAATGAGAAAAGCTAAGGTTTATGTAAAAGGTCCTGGAAATGGTAGAGAATCTGCAATCAGAACTATACATAATAATGGAATTGAAGTTACTGAGATATTTGATGTAACTCCTATGCCTCACAATGGTTGTAGACCACCAAAACGAAGAAGAGTTTAAATTAATAATTAATACATTTTTGTCGAAGGACAGACCTTAATTCACAAAAATTAAAAAAAAAATATAATATGGCAAGATATACCGGTCCTAAAACCAAAATTGCAAGAAAATTCGGAGAACCAATTTTCGGAGAAGATAAATCTTTTGAAAAGAAAAACTACCCTCCTGGACAGCACGGAAACAATCGAAGACGTGGTAAAAAATCTGAATATGCTATCCAGTTAATGGAGAAGCAAAAAGCTAAGTATACCTATGGTATTCTAGAGCGTCAATTTAGAAATCTGTTTAAAAAAGCTAATCAAAGTAAAGGAGTTACAGGTGAAGTTTTACTTCAATTATGTGAGTCTAGGTTAGATAATATTGTTTACAGATTAGGAATTGCTTCTACAAGAAGCGCTGCTAGACAATTAGTTAGTCATAGACACATTACAGTAGACGGAGTGCTTTGTAATATTCCCTCTAGAATAATTAAGGCTGGAGAAGTAATAGGTGTTCGTGAAAAATCAAAAACTATTTCTTCAATAGAAAATGCATTATCTAATAATTCATCTGTATATGAATGGATATCATGGAATAGTGATAGAATGGAGGGTGCTTTTGTATCCATTCCAGAAAGAACACAAATTCCAGAAAATATTAAAGAACAATTAATCGTCGAATTATATTCGAAATAAAAAAACATTTTAATTATGCCAGTATTTAATTTTCAAAAACCAGACAAAGTTATAATGATTGATTCATCTGAATTCGAAGGTAAATTCGAATTTAGACCTCTAGAACCAGGATATGGTTTGACAGTAGGTAATGCTTTGAGAAGAGTTTTATTATCTTCTCTTGAAGGCTTTGCTTTTACATCTGTAAAAATAGAAAATATTGATCATGAATTTTCATCTCTTCCAGGAATAGTTGAAGATGTTACAGAAATAATTTTAAATTTAAAACAAGTTTGTTTGAAAAGACAAATTGACTCTGTTGAAAACGAAAACGTTACTGTTTCTATTTTAGGTCAAGAACAGATTTCTGCTGGAGATCTTCAAAAATATATTTCAGGGTTTCAAGTTTTAAATCCAGATTTAGTTATTTGTAATCTAGAAAAAAACGTAAGTTTTAACCTAGAACTTACTATCGAAAAAGGTAGAGGATATGTTCCTGCAGAAGAAAATAAAAAAGTTGGAGCTCCAATAGGAACTATTTTTATGGATTCAATTTTTACCCCCATTAAAAATGTTAAGTATACTATAGAGAATTTTAGAGTTGAGCAAAAAACTGATTATGAAAAATTAGTTTTTGAAATTATTACTGACGGTTCAATTCATCCAAAAGATGCTTTAACAGAAGGTGCAAAAACTTTAATACATCACTTTATGTTATTCTCTGATGAGAGAATCACTCTAGAAGCTGATGAGATTGCTCAAACTGAAACTTATGACGAAGAATCTCTACACATGAGACAACTTTTAAAAACTAGATTAATTGATATGGATCTTTCTGTTAGAGCTTTAAATTGTTTAAAAGCTGCCGAAGTTGACACTCTTGGTGATTTGGTTTCTTTCAATAAAAGTGACTTAATGAAATTTAGAAACTTTGGAAAAAAATCACTAACAGAACTTGAAGAATTGGTTATAGTTAAAGGCCTAAATTTTGGAATGGATTTATCTAAATATAAATTAGATAAAGAATAATTAAATATTATGAGACACGGAAAAAAGATAGCACATTTAGGAAGGAAGACTCCTCATAGAAAATACATGTTAGCTAACATGGCTTGTTCATTAATTGAGCATAAATCTATTAATACAACTGTTGCAAAAGCAAAAGCTTTAAAAAAATATATTGAACCTTTGATCACCAAATCAAAGTCTGATTCTACCCACAATAGAAGAATCGTTTTTAGTTATTTAAAAAATAAATATGCGGTTACTGAACTATTCAGAGATGTTTCTGTAAAAATTGGTGATAGACCAGGTGGATATACTAGAATTATCAAGCTCGGTAATAGACTTGGTGATAATGCTAGTATGGCAATGATTGAATTAGTTGATTACAATACTATTTATAATACAGCAAATGATACTACTAAGAAAACAAGAAGAAGAAAAAAAGCTTCAAAAAGTTCTGACACTTTAGTTGAAGATGCAGCTCCAGTTGTCGAAGAAGCAGCTCCAGTTGTCGAAGAAGCAGCTCCAGTTGTCGAACAAGCAGCTCCAGAAATTGAAAATAATGAAACAAATCAATCAGATTCTGACAAAAAAGAAACTGATTTATAAAAAAATCATATTATTTATAATTTTTTAAATTATGAGGGATAAACATTCTGTTTATCCCTTTTTTTATATTATTTTTGAAACCCATGAAAAACATCAAAAAATTAGAAAAAGCTTTTATTCTTCTTGATGATGGCACTATTTTTTTTGGTAAAGCACTTGGAGTTAAAGGTTCTGCTTTTGGCGAATTGTGTTTTAACACTGGAATGACCGGATATCAAGAAATTTTTACAGATCCCTCATATTATGGTCAACTTATGGTTACCACTAATGCACATATTGGTAATTATGGTGTTAGTAATATAGATATTGAATCTAATTCACCAAAAATATCAGGTTTAATTTGTAAAAATTTTAATCAAAGTTATTCAAGACCAGCCGCTGATAATTCTCTACAAAATTTTTTTATTGAATATAATGTCGTAGCTATTTCTGACGTTGATACAAGAGCTTTAGTTTCTCACATTCGTGACAATGGTGCTATGAACGCAGTTATTTCAACCGATATTGATTCTATTGATTCTTTAAAATTAGACTTGTCAAAAACCCCATCTATGAAGGGGCTTGAATTAGCTTCTAAAGTTTCTACTAATAAGCCTTATTTTTTTGGAGACCCCAACTCTAAAATTAAAATAGCTGCTTTAGATCTTGGAATTAAATTAAATATTTTAAGAAATTTATCTAAAAGAGGAGCTTACATTAAAGTTTTCCCTTACGATTCTTCTATAAATGATTTGTCTAATTGGAATCCTGATGGTTATTTTATTTCAAATGGTCCTGGTGATCCTGAGCCTTTATCGTCAGCTATTAATCTTGCTAAAGAAGTTTTAATTTTAAACAAGCCATTATTTGGAATATGTTTAGGACATCAAGTGATAGCTTTAGCCAATGGTATATCAACTTATAAAATGCATAATGGACATAGGGGAATCAATCATCCAGTTATAAACTTGATCACTGGAAAAGGCGAAATAACCTCTCAAAATCATGGTTTTGCTATTAATAAAGTTGAAACTGAAAACAATAAAGATATAGAAATAACTCATTTACATTTAAATGACAATACAATAGCAGGAATAAGTATAAAAAATAAAAATTGTTTTTCTGTTCAATACCATCCTGAAGCTAGCCCTGGGCCTCACGATTCAAATTATCTTTTTGATCAATTTATTGAACTAATAAAATCTAATATAAATGAGTAAAATAAGCAAAATAAAAGCTAGACAAATTTTTGATTCTAGAGGAAATCCAACTGTCGAAGTTGACATTATTACCGATGATGGTGTTTTAGGTAGAGCTGCAGTTCCATCTGGTGCTTCTACTGGAGAACACGAAGCAGTAGAGTTAAGGGATGGTGGTAAAGATTATATGGGTAAAGGTGTTTTAAGTGCTGTTTCAAATGTAAATAACATATTGTCTAAAGAATTAATTGGTCTTTCAGTATTTGATCAAGAAGATATTGATAATTTAATGATTAAAATTGATGGAACTCACAATAAAGCAAACTTAGGAGCTAATGCAATTTTAGGTGTTTCTCTTGCTTTAGCAAAAGCAGCTAGTAATACGAAAGGTATTTCATTGCACACTTATATCTCCAATAATACTAGTTCTACTCTTCCTGTTCCAATGATGAATATAATTAATGGAGGTTCACATTCAGATGCTCCAATAGCTTTTCAAGAGTTTATGATTATGCCTGTTGAAGCCGAAAGTTTTACTCATGCAATGCAGATTGGTTCAGAAATTTTTCACAACTTAAAAAAAATACTTTCTGATAGAGGGTTAACAACATCTGTAGGAGATGAAGGTGGGTTTGCTCCAAAACTAGAAGGAACTGAAGATGCCTTAAATACTATTATTAATGCTATTGAAAAGTCCGGTTATCATGCTGGAAAGCAAGTTATGATTGCTTTAGATTGTGCTTCATCTGAATTTTATAAAAATGGGATGTATGATTATTCAATTTTTGAGGGAGATGAAGGGAAAGTACTAACATCAAAACAGCAAGCCGAATATTTAGCTGAACTATCATCTAAATATCCTATAGTATCAATTGAAGATGGAATGGATGAAAATGATTGGGATGGTTGGGCACACTTAACTAAAATATGTGGAGATAGAGTTCAGATAGTCGGCGACGACCTTTTCGTTACAAACGTTGAAAGATTAAGTAAAGGAATAGAAAATAATATTGCTAATTCAATTCTCATAAAAGTTAATCAGATTGGAACCCTTACTGAAACAATTAATGCTGTAAATATGGCGCATAAAGCAGGCTTTACTTGTGTTATGTCTCATCGTTCTGGAGAAACTGAAGATTATACAATTGCTGATTTAGCTGTTGGTCTAGCAACTGGTCAAATTAAGACGGGTTCAGCATCAAGAAGTGATAGAATTTCAAAATATAATCAATTATTAAGAATCGAAGAAGAGTTAGGGGATAAAGCATTTTATCCTAAAAAAGAAGCTTTTAAGGTTAAATTTTAAAAGTTTTGTTAAATCAAAATTAGATCAAAAATGAAAAATAAAGCAACACTTAATATTAATAATAAAATTATTGATCTAGATTTAATTACTGGTACTGAAAATGAAGTTGCTTTGGATATTAGTAAATTAAGATTAGACGCTAATCTTATAACACTTGATGCAGGTTTTAAAAATACTGGATCTTGTCAAAGTGCTATTACTTTTTTAGACGGAGAAAAGGGTATTTTAAGATATAGAGGCTATTCAATTGAAGAATTAGCTAATAAAGCAGATTTTTTGGAGGTTGCTTATTTATTAATATTTGGTGAATTGCCTACAAAACTACAATTAGAAAAATTTTCTGACGATATTAAAGAAAGATCTATAATTGATGAAGACTTGCGTATTATACTAAATAGTTATCCAAAATCTGCTCATCCAATGGGTATTCTTTCTTCCTTAACAAGTGGACTAGTAGCTTTTGATCCTTCTGCAGTAAACATAGATGACGAGGAAGATATGTATGATGCTATTCTTAACTTATTAGCTAAAATTCCTGTTTTAGTGGCTTGGGTTTATAGAAGAAGAAAAGGTTTGCCTCTTGAATATGGAGATAGTTCATTAGGGTATGTTGAAAATCTTGCTAAAATGATGTTTCAACGACCAAATAAAGAATATGTTCAAAATAAAACTGTTGTTAACGCTTTAAATAAATTATTGATTTTACATGCCGATCACGAGCAAAATTGTTCCACATCTACAGTTAGAATAGTTGGATCCTCATATGCAGGTTTATTTGCATCTGTTTCTGCTGGAATTTCTGCTCTTTGGGGCAGGTTACACGGAGGTGCTAATCAAGCTGTAATAGAGATGCTCCAAGCGATACATGAAGATGGTGGAGATACAAAAAAATATATGTCTAAAGCTAAAGATAAATCTGATCCATTTAGGCTAATGGGCTTTGGTCACAGAGTATACAAAAATTTTGATCCAAGAGCTAAAATAATTAAAGTTGCTGCAGATGAAGTTCTTAAAGAGTTAGGTATTGATGATCCAATTCTAGATATAGCTAAGGGTTTAGAGAAAGAAGCATTAGATGATCAATATTTTGTCGATAGGAAACTTTACCCAAATGTTGATTTTTATTCAGGAATTATTTACAAAGCTCTTGATATTCCTAATGAGATGTTTACGGTTATGTTTGCTCTTGGAAGATTGCCTGGATGGGTTGCTCATTGGCGAGAAATGAGACTTAGAAAAGAACCTATTGGAAGACCCAGACAAGTCTATGTTGGAGAAAATCTAAGATCTTTTAGCGATATAAAATCAAGATAATTATTTAATTATGGAAATTTTAGTTAGTGGTGAAACTTCTAAACTAAGATCGGTAATTATAGGTATTGCAGACAGTTTAGGCAATATTTCCTCTTTAAAAGAACTTTACGATCCAAAATCAATTGAAAATTTTAAAAAAGGAACATATCCCTTAGAATCTGATATGGTTAAAGAATTAGAAAATTTTGTCATTTTATTGAAGAAATATAACGTCAAGGTTTACAGACCAAATCTAATAAAAGACTACAATCAGATTTTCACAAGAGATATAGGATTTGTTATTGATAATATTTTTTTTAAATCTAATATTCTTCCGAAAAGAGCAAAGGAATTTCAGGGTTTAGTCTCAATTTTATCTAATTTTCATAATAAGATTGTTACTATGCCTCAAAACCTTCATATTGAAGGTGGAGACGTGCTTTATCATTCCAACACTATTTTTATTGGTTATTATGACAAAGATGATTACAGTGATTTATTTACGGCTAGAACAAATAAAGGCGCTTTAGATTATTTTATTGAATTTTTTCCAGAAAAAATTGTTAAAGGTTTTCATTTAAATAAATCATTAACTAATCCAAAAAATAATATACTTCATCTAGACTGTTGTTTGCAAATCATTGGTAAAAATAAAGCTATAATTCATCCTGAAGCTTTTACTTTTAAAGATGACTATTTATGGTTAGTAGATTTTTTTGGAAAGCAAAATATTTTTGAAATAAGCGATGAGGAAATGTATGATATGACCACTAATGTTTTGTCTATAAATGATGAAACAGTTATTTCTCAGCCTAAATTTAAGAGATTAAATAATTGGTTAAAAAATCATAATTTAACAGTTGAGGAAGTTGATTTGTCAGAAGTATCTAAGCAAGAAGGACTTTTTAGATGCACATCATTACCCTTAATTAGATATGATGAATAATATTCAATCAATTTTAATGGTAAGGCCCTCAAGTTTTAGGATGAATTCTGAAACAGCTACAAACAATTATTTTCAAAAGCATACAAATTTTACTGATAAACAAGTTTTAGAAAAAGCATGCTTAGAATTTGACAATCTAGTTAATCAACTGCGATCAAATGGAATTCCAGTTAATGTATTTCAGGATGATCTAGATCATGATACGCCAGATTCAGTCTTTCCAAATAATTGGATAAGTTTTCATTCAAATCATAGAATTGCGATATATCCTATGTATGCTAACAATAGAAGACTTGAACGAAATGATAAAGTCTTGAAATTTATTGAAAGTAAGGGTGTTATAATTGATCTTATTAATGATTATAGTGATGCTGAAAATCATAATTTATTTCTTGAAGGAACAGGGAGTATGGTTTTAGATAGAGTGAATAAAAAATCTTATTGCTCTATATCAGCAAGAACATCTGAGAATTTAATCGAAGAATTTTGTGAAGAATTTGATTATATGCCTATAGTTTTTAAGTCCTATCAAACTATTGATAACGAAAGAAAATTAATTTATCATACTAACGTTATGATGTGTGTAGCAAACAATTATTCTATAATATGCCTGGATTCTATTGATTCTGAAAGCGATAAGCAAATTGTCTTAAAAAGCTTAAGGGATGATAATAAAGACGTAATTGAAATTAGTGAATCTCAATTAAATTCTTTTGCTGGAAATACGATAGAACTAGTGTATGAAAACAATAGTTTTCTCGTTATGAGTAGTCAGGCATATAAATCACTTTCTTTAGATCAAATAAATAAAATAGAGAAATTCTCAAAGATTATACAATCCAACGTAGAGACAATAGAAAATTGTGGTGGGGGAAGTGTTAGATGTATGATCGCAGAAGTATTTAATTAGATAATTTAAATTTATTAATTTTTTTAATGAATTCATGTTCATTATTTTTTTTTGCTACTACTTTGATAAAGTATTCGTCTTTGTAGATAGAATATTCATTAGACTTTCCCTTGAACATTTTCAGTTTGTAGAAAGGAATAGTTAAGGCATAAGTCTCTAGTAATGATCTAAAGCTTATTATTATTCCTTTAGGTCTTATTTCAATATTACACTGATTAATGTTATTATCTAAGTTTAATAAATTATTAATTTTTGAATCTGTTTGTGAAATTATATATTTTGGAGAACCTACTCCACCAATTTTAATTCTTTTTAATATTGTAAAAGGACTTCCTACAAGATGATTGATTTCAGATCTAATTTTTGAATTATTATATGAAATATTTCTTAACATTTAATCAAATTAATTATTTCAAAGATAAACGAATCAAAAAAATAATTTATTCATTTTATAATTATATTTACTTGAAATTTATTTGATGAATATAAATACAATTTTAAAGTCTAAACTTTCAGAATACCTTAAATTAAAGTATGATGTTGATTTTAACGATTTTGAAATCCAACTTACTAGAAAAGATTTTGAAGGTGACTTAACCATTGTTGTTTTTCCTTTAGTTAAAATTTTACGACAAAGTCCTGCAAATTTAGGCAATGAATTAGGTTCTTTTATTCTTAATAATTCTAAATATGTTACTGGATTTAATGTTATTCAGGGATTTTTAAATCTTTCTATATCACCATTTTATTATTTAAATTTTTTAAATAATTGTCTTAGTGATGTTAATTATGGTTTTATCAATCCTGATAAAAATAGTCCCCTTTATTTAGTAGAATATTCATCACCTAATACTAATAAACCTCTGCATTTAGGCCATGTTAGAAACATTTTGCTTGGTTATTCTATGTCAAAAATTCTACAAGCTTCTGGTAAAAGAGTAAATAAAACACAAATCATAAATGATAGAGGAATTCATATTTGTAAATCAATTGTCGCATGGTTAAAATTTGGAGAAAATAAATCTCCAGATGATTTGAATGAAAAAGGTGATTTTTTTGTTGGAAAATATTATGTTCTTTTTGATAAAGTTTACAAAGAAGAAATCAAAGAATTAATAAGTAGCGGTTTTACAAAAATTGAAGCTGAACAAACATCTCCAATTTTTACAGAAGCAAAAGAATTATTAAGAAAGTGGGAGGCCGGTGATAAAAAGGTTATTGATGTTTGGAAATTAATGAATGGTTGGGTTTATAACGGGTTTAATAAAACCTACAAAGATCTTGGAGTTAATTTTGATTCCTTATACTATGAAAGTGATACTTATCTTATTGGAAAAGATATTATTGCTCATGGACTTGATAAACAGATTTTTTTTAAAAAAGATGATGGTTCAGTTTGGATTGATTTATCTGATGAAGGGTTGGATGAAAAACTATTGCTCAGATCAGATGGCACTTCAGTTTATATGACTCAAGATTTAGGGACAGCTTATAAAAGATATAAAGATAATCCTGAAATGAAAGGATTAATATACACAGTAGGAAATGAACAAGACTATCATTTTAATGTTTTATTTAAGGTTTTAAAAAAACTTGGGTTTGAATGGTCAAATCATTTATCTCATTTAAGTTACGGAATGGTTGATTTACCATCAGGAAAGATGAAAAGTCGTGAGGGTACTGTTGTTGATGCTGATGAATTGATTTTAGAAATGATTAGCAATGCTTCTAAGCTATCCAGTGATCTCGGAAAGCTTGATGATTTAAGCAGTAATGATAAAAATATATTAAATCATACGATTGGTCTTGGGGCTTTGAAATATTACATCCTTAAAGTCGATCCAAAAAAAAGAATTTTATTTGATCCAAACGATTCTATAGATTTTAATGGTAATACAGGACCTTTTATTCAATATACACATGCAAGAATTCAATCGCTTTTAAAAAAGGAAACCTATAAAAACCATTCTGTTAACAATAATCTAGAAATTAATACAAAAGAGAAACAAATATTGAAATTATTAACTCAATATCCAGAAATAATAAAATCTTCTGCAGATAATTTGAATCCGGCACTTATTGCTAATTACACATATGAATTAGTAAAAACTTTCAACTCTTATTATCAAACTACAACAATATTAAAAATTGAAAATAATGAATTAAAATTATTTCGATTAAGTTTAAGTTATAAAGTTGGTTTAATAATTAAATCTTCTATGGAATTATTAGGAATTCAAGTTCCTGACAAAATGTAATTAATAAAAAATAATGTTTAATAATTTAACAGATAAACTAAATTCAGCATTAAAAGTTCTTAAAGGACAAGGAAAAATAACCGAAATTAATGTTGCCGAGACATTAAAGGAAGTTAGAAGAGCATTGCTTGAGGCTGATGTAAATTTTAAGACAGCCAAAGAGTTCACAATTAATGTTAAAAACAAAGCGATTGGACAAAATGTTTTAACAACTGTTAATCCAGGCCAATTAATGATTAAAATTGTGAAGGATGAACTAACCCAGTTGATGGGTGGTAACGCAGAGGGTATTAATCTTTCCGATTCATTTACAGTTATACTGATGTCTGGTTTACAAGGTTCAGGAAAAACTACTTTTTCTGGAAAACTATCAAATTATTTAAAAAATAAAAAAAATAAAAATCCATTATTAGTTGCTTGTGATGTTTATAGACCTGCTGCTATTGAACAATTGAAAATTCTTGGAGACCAAATTGGAGTTGATGTTTACAGTGATGAACAGGAAATAAACCCTGTTAAAATTGCTTCAGATTCAATTTTACATGCTAAAAAGCATGGTAAAAATTTAGTTGTAATTGATACTGCAGGGAGATTAGCTGTTGATGATGAAATGATGAATGAAATTAAAAATATTCATAGTGCGGTTAACCCTCAAGAAACTTTATTTGTAGTAGACTCAATGACTGGTCAAGATGCTGTAAATACTGCTAAAACTTTTAATGATATATTAAATTTTGATGGTGTTATATTAACAAAGCTTGATGGTGATACAAGAGGAGGAGCAGCCTTATCAATTAAATCAATAGTTGATAAACCAATAAAGTTTATTGGAACTGGCGAGAAAATGGATGCCATTGATGTTTTTCATCCAGAACGAATGGCCGATCGTATACTTGGAATGGGAGATATCGTTTCTTTAGTTGAAAAAGCTCAAAATGTTTACGATGAAAAAGAAGCAAGGATTTTAAGCAAAAAAATTGCAAAAAGTCAATTTGGTTTTGATGATTTTCTTGCTCAAATTAAAAAAATCAAACAAATGGGTGATATCAAGGACATGGTTGGTATGATTCCCGGCGCGAGCAAAGCTATCGGGAATACTGAAATTGATAATGATTCGTTTAAGCATATTGAGGCTTTAATATATTCGATGACTCCGAAAGAACGTTCCAATCCTAAAATTATTGATGTTAGTAGAAAAAAAAGAATATCAAATGGGAGTGGATTGGAAATCCAAGAGCTTAATAAGCTTATAAAACAATTTGAACAAATGTCTAAAATGATGAAAATGATGCAAGGTGGAGGTTCAAATAAGCTTATGCAAATGATGCAAGGAATGAAATAAATAATTTATGAAAATAATAGACGGAAAAGAAATTTCAAATCAAATTAAACAGGAAATTAAAATTGAGGTTGATGGTATAATTTCCAATGGAAATAGACCTCCTCATTTAGCAGCAGTTATTGTTGGTGAAGATGGAGCTAGTTTAACTTATGTTGGCAGTAAAGTAAGATCATGCAAGCAAGTTGGATTTGAATCAACTCTAATAAAACTTCCTTCATCAATTACTGAAGACAAACTTATTGACCAAATTAATTTATTGAATACTAATAATGAAATTGATGGTTTTATTGTTCAATTGCCGTTGCCAAAACATATTAATGAGGAGAATATTTTAATGGCTATTGATCCTAATAAAGATGTTGATGGTTTTCATCCTACTAACTTTGGGAAAATGGCGTTAAATATGGAAACTTTTATTCCAGCCACACCCTTTGGAATAATGGAGCTTTTAAGAAGATATGATATAGAAACATCAGGCAAGCATACTGTTGTAATTGGAAGAAGTCATATAGTTGGTCGACCAATTAGTATTTTAATGAATAGTAAAGGTAAAGCTGGTGACTCTACTGTTACAGTGGTACACAGTAAAACATTAAACTTAGAAAGTTATACTAAAAATGCAGATATTATAGTTTCTGCTCTTGGTATTCCTGAATTTGTGAAAAGTAATATGGTTAAGGATGGTGTAGTTATAATTGATGTTGGAATAACAAGAGTTAAAGATGAGAGTGCAATAAGGGGTTACGTAATAAAAGGAGATGTAGATTTTGAGTCTGTGAAATCTAAAGCTAGTTTTATTACACCTGTTCCTGGTGGGGTTGGACCCATGACAATTGCTATGTTGTTAAAAAATACTTTACTTTCTAGAAAAATCTCTAATTAGCAAATATTTGACTAGGATCTTTAAATGATTTAAATTCTAAAGCATTTCCGGATGGATCTTTAAAAAACATTGTAATTTGTTCACCCGTCAGACCTCTAAATCTTACATAGGGCTCTATTACAAATTCAATCTTTCTTTTTTTAAGTTTTTCAGCGAATTCTTGAAATACTTTCCATTCTAGTACAACTCCAAAATGAGGAATTGGTACATTTTTTCCATCAACAGGATTAGAATTTTCATTTTTAATATTATCATCTAAATGAATCACAAGTTGATGGCCAAAGAAGTTAAAATCAACCCAGTGATCACTACTTCTTCCTTCTTCAAATTCTAAAATATCTTTATAAAAAATTCTATTTTTTTCAAGATTACTTACAGGGATTGCCAAGTGAAAAGGAGATAGTTTGTTCATAATTTATATTTTTAATTCCATCCGATCATAAATCTTTTAATTTTACTATCAGGCGGAATATTGATAGTTTTAATTGTTTTTTCTGTACCTAGTCTTAAGTCAATTGGTAAATTTTGTTTGTCAATAATAAAGTAAGCATCAATATCGTCAACGTAAATAATTAAATTATTGATAGTATTTTGAATAGAATTTATTTTATGATTTTTTTTAATCATCTCAAAGTTACTTTTAGTATTTACACCCTTATTTGTTTTGTAAAGATCACTAACTATTTCAATAGTTTCAATAGTTTCACTCTTATCATGTTGGTTTCTTGGAGTTATGGTAAGTAAGTGATTTTTATTAGTATCAAAAATCAAATATTTGTCATCTCCGGAAAACATATAATCTCCTTCACCAATTCTTTTTACAATAGAATCATTTCTAAAAATTGAATCAAGTTGCTGAACTTTAATCTCCTTGTTTAGTTTACCAACTTTACCTTTCTCAATTTTATATTCATTAGTTGAACATCCAGCACTAATAATTGTTAATGTTATAAGTAAATATTTTTTCATTTTTATAAATTATAATAAATGTAATAATTACTTTAAATACTAATTGATTTTATCTTATATATTTGCCAAGTGAAATCAAAAAATCAAAAAGAATTAATTGACAAGGGACTTCTTCTTCCTTTGATGGAATCATTTTACACTATACAAGGAGAAGGGTATCATAAAGGTTCTGCTGCTTTTTTTATTAGATTAGGTGGTTGTGATGTTGGTTGTCATTGGTGTGACGTTAAAGAAAGTTGGGATCCTGATATTCATCCTCCTACCAAAATCACGGATATTGTAATAAATGTGAAGAAGAGTTCTGATATTGTGGTCATCACAGGTGGTGAGCCTTTAATGTGGGATATGAATCCTATAACTAAACTTTTAAACAAAAATAATATTAAAACTCATATTGAAACCTCAGGTGCATATAAATTTTCTGGAAATTGGGATTGGGTTTGTCTAAGTCCAAAAAAAAACAAAAATCCTCTTGATAAAATATATTCAAAAGCAAATGAATTAAAAATGATAATTTATAATTTAGACGATTTAAAATTTGCTGAAATTGAATCTAGAAAAGTTTCTAATAATTGTCTTTTATATCTACAGCCTGAGTGGAGTAAAAGAGAAAAAATCATGCCTATTATTGTAGATTATGTAATGAAAAATCCTAAATGGAAAGTATCTTTACAAACTCATAAATATTTAAATATTCCTTAGTCATATAGTAAGTATTTTGCCCTTATTTTATTAAATTTCTCTATTCCATTTTTCCAACTTTTTTTAATTTGTATTTCATTTTCGCCTTTGATTATTTGTTTCTTTAAATCATAAGTTCCTGCAAGTTTGTCAAAGCTTTTACCAAAAAAAGAAATTTTATCTTCAGAATTTTTATAGGCATCTATTATCCATTTTAAGTTTATTGAACTGAGTCTTGGATTATTTCTTAAATCAATACCATAACACTTAGAGTTAATGTGTTTAGGGTTTTTAGCTCCAGGCATAGATTCAGGTGTGAACGTAAAAGTATAGTTTTTCCAATTTGGATTTCCTATTATTTGGAACTGTAAATTTGTTCCTCGTCCAATACTTACATTAGTCCCTTCAAATAAACACAGGCTGGGATAAAGGTTAATTGATTTTTGATTTGGTAGATTTGGAGAAGGCTTTATTGGAAGATTATATGTTAAATTTCGATTATAATTCTGCATTTTAATTACTTTTAAATCACACTTAATTTTATTAACAAGCCAACCTTCGTTATTAATCATTAATGAATATTCTCCAATAGTCATACCATGAACTATAGGGATTGGATGCATTCCGATAAAACTTTTTAAATCTAATTCTCTTATAGGTCCATCGACGTAATGCCCATTCGGATTAGGTCTGTCCAAAACTATTAATTTAATATTATTTTCAGCTGCAGCTTCCATTACAAAGTGTAGGGTTGAGATATAAGTATAAAATCTTGCACCAACATCTTGAATGTCAAAAATTAAAATATCTATTCCGTTGAGTTGTTTGTTTGTGGGTTTTTTGTTTTTACCATATAATGAAATTATTTCAATTCCAGTTTTCGTATCAATATTATTATTAATTTTTTCACCCGCATCTGCTTCACCTCTAAATCCATGTTCTGGTGAAAAAATTTTTTTGATGTCAATTTTTAAAGAAATTAATGAATCAACTAAGTGAACGTATTTTTTATTTCTGGAAAGTATCAATGATGTATGATTTCCAACTACTCCAACTTTAAGATTACTTAAATCTTCTACATAGTTTTTAGTTTCATTTGCCCCAATGCTAATGTAGTTAACAGATTGAGAAAAAGAAAAGTTACATAATACATTAAATATTAAAAAAAAGGTAATTTTATGTATTATTAAATTTAATTTCATAAACATGAGTTTTGAATCTTATATGGCTAAGAGATTTATAAAATCAAAGCCATATAAAAATACCGTTTCATCTCCAATAATAAAAATATCAATATTATCAATTGTAATTGGTATAGTGATGATGATTATTTCTATATCATCAAGTGTTGGATTACAGAAAACTATAGAATCCAAAGTCTCTTCATTCTTTGGTCATATATCAATATCTAATTTTGAAAATAATTCTTCTTTTTCATCTATAAATCCCTTAATTAACGATTTTGAATATGATTTATTACTAAATAATACTAGTATAAAATATTTCCAATCAGTAGCTTATAAATCGGGTTTAATTATTAAAGGAAATGGCTTTGAAGGAGTTGTTTTAAAAGGTGTTACATCAAATTTTAATTGGGAGAATTTTTCAAATTATATAACTAGTGGAAGAGTTGTTTCCTTAAAGAACGATATTTCTAATGAAGTATTAATATCCGAGCATTTATCAAACAAACTGTTAATTAATTTAGATGATAAGTTTAAAGCAACTTTTTTTAAATCAAATTCTCTTTCAGCTCCTAATGAAAGAATTTTTAAAGTTGTAGGAATATACAATTCCGGACTTACTGAATTTGATGAACTATATTTTTTGGGAGATATAAGACATATTCAAAAAATGAATAATTGGAACATAGATGATGCTGGTGGTATTGAAGTATTTCTAAATAATTATTCTCTCACTGATAAAGTTTCTATTGATTTATATAATAAAACACCAAGTGAAATTAGTGTAATGTCAATTAATGAAAGGTTTCCCGAAATTTTCAATTGGATGTCATTGTTTGACTTTAATGTTTTATTAATTATAATAATTATGATTCTAGTGGGGGGGATTAATATGATTACGGCTCTTTTAGTTACAGTTTTAGAGAAAACAGCTATTATTGGGATTTTAAAAACTGTTGGAGCTTCAAATAAATCAATTAGATCTATATTTTTAATTAATGGAGCTTATTTAATAGGCTTAGGCTTGTTTATTGGAAACATTATAGGAACAGGATTGATTTTTTTTCAGAACGCGACTGGATTTATAAAATTAGATCCACAAACTTATTATGTTTCTGAGTTTCCTTTTGATTTTAACTTAATGTCACTTATTATATTGAATTTTGGAGTATTATTTTTTTGTTTTCTAATGTTAATAATTCCATCCTTTATAATTACCAGAATTTCTCCTACTAACTCAATAAGAATTAAATAAAGAAATTTACAATAGCATAAAAAACTTGTATATTATTAAATTTGCAAAACAATATGAAATACCACAAAAATATATTAGAAACAATAGGAAATACTCCTCTTGTAAAATTAAATAATATAACTAAGAGTATTGAAGCCTTAGTTTTAGCGAAAGTCGAGTTTTTTAATCCAGGTAGTTCAATAAAAGACAGAATGGCTTTAAAGATGATTGAAGATGCTGAAAATGATGGTCGATTGAAGCCAGGTTATACTATTGTTGAGGGTACCTCGGGAAATACTGGTATGGGTTTGGCTTTAGCAGCGATAGTAAAGGGATATAAATTAATATGTGTTTCTACTGACAAACAGTCTAAAGAAAAATTTGATGTTTTAAGAGCTGTAGGTGCTAAAGTTATAGTTTGTCCAACCAATGTAAAGCCTGAAGATCCAAACTCATATTATTCAACTTCTAAAAGAATTGGAGATGAAACACCTAATTCTTGGTATGTTAATCAGTATGACAACCCTTCAAATTCAATTGCTCATTATGAAACTACAGGTCCTGAAATTTGGGATCAAACAGAGGGTAAAATAACACATTTTGTAGTTGGAGTGGGAACAGGTGGAACTATTTCTGGAGTTGCAAAATTTTTAAAAGAAAAAAACCCAAAAATTAAAATTTGGGGAATAGATACTTATGGGTCTGTATTTAAAAAATATCATGAAACAGGAATTTTTGATCTAAATGAAATATACCCTTATATAACTGAAGGTATAGGTGAGGATATTCTTCCGAAAAACGTAAACTTTGATTTAATAGATGGATTTGAGAAAGTAACAGATGAAGATGCAGCTATTTACACTCGAAAATTAGCTAAGGAAGAAGGAATTTTCGCTGGTAATTCATGTGGTGCAGCTGTAAAGGGAGTTCTTCAATTAAAACATAATTTTAAAAAAAGTGATGTTGTTGTGGTTATATTGCATGATTCAGGAAGTAGATATATAGGAAAAATGTATAACGATGAATGGATGAAAAAAAACGGATTTAGTTTAGACTAGTTTTATGAATGATTTTATTATTAATAATTGCTCAAACACATTAGATAATAATCTTTCAAATTCAATACTCAAATCAAGTAATTCATATGATTTCCATACTAAGCAAGATTATTATAATAAGACTCCACTTGTTAATTTAGATTCACTATCAAATCATTTGGGATTAAAAAACATCTTTGTAAAAGATGAATCCAATAGGTTTGGCCTAAACTCTTTTAAAGTATTAGGGTCAACTTATGCGATTCACGAGATTTTAAAAAAAAATCCAAATATTGGAGTGTTCTGTACAGCTACGGATGGAAATCATGGAAAAGGTATGGCATGGTCAGCTAAAAAGTATAATAAAAAGGCAATCATTTATGTACCAAGAGATACTTCTATAAATAGAATTAAAGCTATTGAATCATATAATGCAGATGTTTATCAGCTTGACTTAAATTATGAAGAAACATGCATTTATGCATCTCAGAAATGTGATGATAATGGTTGGTATTTAATTCAAGATGCTTCATGGGATAATTATGAAGAAATTCCGTCCTACATCATGTCAGGTTATTTAACTCATTTTAAAGAAATTGAAATTCCATCCAAAACTAATTTACAGTCTAAATTCGATGTAATTTTTTTACAATGTGGTGTTGGTAGCTGGGCTTCATCAGGTATATGGTATTATTTAAATAATTATAAGGGTGTTCGTCCTAAAATAGTTTTGGTTGAACCTGAAGAAGCATGTGGTGTTTTTGAATCATTTAAAAATGGTAAAAGAATTTCTCCAAATACTTCATTTAATACTATTATGGCTGGTTTAAACTGTGGAATTCCCTCAAAAAATGCTTGGGAAATTATTAAAAATGGCTGCGATGCTGTTATTAAAATTTCAGATAGTGACGTTAGGACAGCTATGCGACAATTTTATTACCCTCTAGGAAACGATTCTCAAATAATATCAGGTGAATCTGGTGCAGCTGGATTGGCTGGGTTGATTAAAGTTTTAGGCTTTGAAAAATCAAATGATCTTAAAAAATTTCTCAATTTAAATAACGATTCAAAAATTCTTTTATTTAATACTGAAGGAAACACAGATCCTGAAAATTTTCAAAATATTATATCTTAATTTAATTAAATACTTCTTTAGGAAAGACTACAATGCTTTCCTGATTATTTTTTCCCACACTAGAAACGCCAAACAAATAATTATCTATAACTATTCCTTTTAATGTATATTGATTAACGTCACCTACAAATCTGCTATTTTCCCAATATGGAGAAGTGGTTTCTCTCCAATATATTTTATAGCCTAATATTTTAGAGTTGTTAGGTTTTTCCCATTTGAGTTCAGTAGATGGTTTTACTGCTCCTCCAATTTTAACATTTTCAGGTTCTTTTGGACTCCAACCTAAGCTTGCTAAATTTATAGCATTTACCGCTGTTAATTTTTTTGCATATTTAAAATTAACTCCTGAAATAACATCACCATATCTAATACCATTTTCAATTCTAATATCTTGATGTTGTCTATTGTAGTTTTCATGTGCTTCCATTATTCTTACTCCAGCATATCCTAAGTCATTAAACGGTCTATGATGTCCACCTCTTCCAAACCTGTCCAATCTGTATATCATCATTGGATTCATTTCTGGCATATATTTAGTTACTATTTTATGTATATATCTTGCTAACTGTCTTGAATTACCATCAACTTCTCCTCCATAAAATCTTCTTTTTTTTCTAGAAATTTCAGATTCATTAGCTGGGGTGGGTTCAGAGAATATTCTAAAACTAATATTGTCAATTATTCCATCAACTCCTTCAATATTTCCAATCATGTCATTATTTAAAACACCAATAATTTCCCAATTCTGTTCTTTTGCATATTTAGCTAATCCTGCTCCTCCATATAATCCTTGTTCTTCCCCAGATAAACCAACATATATTATACTATTTTCAAATTTATATTTACTTAAAACTCTTGCTGCCTCAATTACTCCGGCCATGCCTGATGCATTATCATTTGCTCCTGGGGATAAGGATATAAAGTCATTGGAGTCGCTAACACGACTGTCAATATCTCCACTCATTATTATAAATCTATTTGGATTAGTTTTACCTCTTTGAATGGCTACTACATTGTTTATCCAGACATCATTTACTAGTCTTCTTTTATTTTTTTTAAAGTAATTTTTTTGATAGAATACATCTAAGCAATTATCACAATCACTAGAGATCTCTTTAAAACTTTTCCTTATCCACCTTCTAGCTGCACCAATTCCAGTACTATTTGATAAAGTGTCACTTAGTGTATGTCTTGTTCCAAATGAAACTAGCTTTTTTATATCTTTTTCAATTCTTAACTCGGAAACCGAATCTATAATATTGTAGTAATTACTTTCGCTTTGCGAATAACATAAAGAAGTAAAAATAAAAATAGGTATGAGTTTGAAGTAATTCATACCTAAATTTAATATAAAAACTATTAAGTTTTTTAAAAACAATATTTGTTTTCTTCTTTTAATTTTTCTGCAATAATATTCTTTAGTTCAATAACGTTTGGATATTCGTAATATTTTGTAAATCTTTTAAGTCCCATCAGTAATCCTTTTTGTTCGTCACCTGATGAAAAAGAGACAATCACTTCCTTACCTTTAGATTGGATAATATCTACGGCTTTGTATAGATATAACTGAGTCATAGCAATTTGGTTAGTTTGAGTTTTTTTTCCAAGTCTATTGCAGTTTTTTTCAGTCCTTAAAAGTGCAGATTCTGTCATGTATATTTCAATTAATATATCAGAAACAGCTAATAACATTTGTTGATGCTCTTCTAACTTGTCACCGAATTTTTTTATTCCTGCCCCTGCCAACATTAAAAAGATCTTTTTAAGATTTGTTAAAATTAATTTTTCTTGTGCAAATAGTTCAGTTAAATCAGGAACTTCAAAAGATGGAATTCCCATTAACTCATCAGCCACTTTAGTAGCTGGATTAATAAAATCAATATGACCTTTCATTGCTTTTTTGATTAGCATTCCAACGCTAAGCATTCTGTTTATTTCATTTGTACCTTCGTATATTCTTCCAATTCTACAATCTCTCCATGCACCCTCCATTGGAGTTTCAGCAGAAAAACCCATTCCACCAAACACTTGAATACCCTCATCAGCAATATTCTGCATATCTTCACTTATAGCTACTTTTAACAAGGAACATTCTATTGCATATTCTTCTACCCCTTTTAGCTCTGATTCTTGAAAACTATTTCCGCTATCGTGTCTAATCTTAATTCGATCTTCTATATCTTTTGCAGCTCTGTATGTTGCTGATTCGCCAACGTAAGTGTCTGTAGCCATTACAGCAACTTTCTCTTTTATAGCTTCGAAATCAATAATTTTTGTATTAAATTGAATTCTTTCGCTTGCATATTGCACAGCATATGATGTTACTCTTTTTTGAGCATCCAAGCATGCTGCTGCTAATTTTATTCTTCCAACATTTAATGAATTAACAGCTATTTTAAAACCACTTCCTCTTTTAGACAACATATTTTCAACAGGTACTTTAGTTTCATTAAAAAACACTTGTCTAGTTGAAGATGAATGTATACCTAGTTTTTTTTCTTCATCACCCAACGTAATCCCGTTATTAGATTCGTTTGGAACTATAAAACCTGTTATATTCTTATCGTCCTCAATTCTAGCAAAAACAATAAATAATTTTGCAAATCCAGCATTTGAAATCCACATTTTTTGGCCTGTAATTTCATAATGTGATCCGTCTTTTGAAAGTACAGCTTTCGTTTTACCACTATTTGCATCTGAACCTGCTGTAGGTTCAGTTAAGCAATATGATCCAAATACTTCTCCACTTGCAAGTTTAGGAACAAATTTTTTATTTTGTTCTTCATTTCCATAAAGAACTATTGGCATTGTTCCAATTCCTGTGTGTGCTCCAAATGCTGTTGATAGTGAACCACACGCTCCTGAAATAGTTTCACACACTAGCATTGTTGAAACAAAACCCATTCCCATTCCACCATACTCCTCTGGAACTGCTACTCCTAAAAAGCCAAGATCCCCAGCTTTTTTCATAACGTTTTCGGTCAATTGGTAATCTTTATTTTCAAATCTTTCACGATGAGGAATAACCTCTTTCTCTATAAAGTCTTTAACAGCTTGTTTCATCATTAGCTGTTCTTCACTAAAATCTTCTGGTGTGAATACATTTTCAGATTTAGTTTCCTTTATAACAAATTCTCCACCTCTAGTAATATTTTTTTCATCTATTTTCATAATAATATCTTAATTTAAAAATTCATAAATCCCTGCTGCACCTTGACCCGTTCCAACACACATGGTTACCATACCGTATTTTAATTTTCTATCTCTCATTTCATTAAAAAGCTGAACTGATAATTTAGCTCCTGAACATCCTAAAGGATGTCCAAGTGCAATTGCACCTCCATTCACATTAATTATTCCTTGATTTAAATCAAGTTCTCTTATTACTGCTAGAGATTGAGAAGAGAAAGCTTCGTTTAACTCAATTAAATCAATATCCTCAATTTTCAAATCAGCTTGCTTTAAAACTTTTGGAACAGCTTTAACAGGTCCTATTCCCATTATTTTTGGTGGAACACCAGCCACAGCATAATTTACGAGTCTAGCAATTGGTTCAATATTCAATTCTTTAACCATTTTTTCACTCATAATTAATACAAATGCTGCACCGTCACTCATCTGTGAAGAGTTACCAGCTGTTACACTACCGTTCATTGTAAATACAGGTCTAAGTTTATTTAAAACCTTAATATTTGAATCTTTTCTAGGTCCTTCATCAGTATCAACGACATATTCTCTAAATGCTTTTTTCTCATTTTCATCTAGATATGTTTCTTCAACTTTAATAGGAACTATTTGAGATTTGAATTTTCCTTTTGATATGGCATCTATTGCTTTTAGATGTGAGTTTAATGCAAATTCATCTTGATCTTCTCTATTAATATTATATTGTTGTGCAACTTGCTCAGCTGTTAAACCCATTCCCCAATAATAATCTTCTTTACCTTGTTGGGCAATTGCATAATCTGGGACAGGTTTATATCCTCCCATAGGAATAAAACTCATACTCTCTACTCCTCCAGCAATTATACATTCAGCCATTCCTGATTTAATTTTTGCAGAAGCCATTGCTATAGTTTCAAGTCCTGAAGCACAGTATCTATTAACTGTTACACCAGGAACATCTTCAACTTTTAATCCCATCAGTGAAATTACTCTTCCAATATTTAAACCTTGTTCTGCTTCAGGAGTTGCGTTTCCTACAATTACGTCATCAATTCTTGTTTTATCAAGCTCAGGAATTTGACCCATCATATGATTTATTGTTTCTGATGCTAATTCATCAGGCCTTTTGAATCTGAATAACCCTTTTGGTGCTTTTCCAACAGCAGTTCTATATGCTTTAACTATATATGCTTCTTTCATAATTTAATTTCTTAAAGGTTTACCTGTTTTTAATATGTGCTGTATTCTTTCTAATGTTTTTCTCTCAGAACAAAGCGATAGAAAAGCTTCTCTTTCTAAGTCTAATAAATATTGTTCATTTACAAACGTTGCTTTTGACAAATCACCTCCGCTAATAACGTACGCAATTTTATTAGCAATTTTCTGATCATGTTCAGAAATATACTTTCCAGCTTTCATTGTGTCAGTTCCAACCATGAACATTCCTAATGCTTGTTTGCCTAATACTTTAATGTTTTTTTCACTGCAAGGTGGTAAATATCCATAATCAGACATTAAAATCGCATGTTTTTTAGCAATTGAAATTTGATGATTCTTGTTCATTATTATAGTATCATTATTTGGCTCTAAGTATCCTAAATCAATTGCTTCATAAGCAGAAGTCGATGTTTTAGCCATACCAATATTTAAAAAATATTCTTGAAGAACATTAAGTTCCACATCATTTTTACTAAATTTCTTTGAAGCTCTAAGTGCCATTTCTTTACAACCCCCTCCGCCAGGTATTAATCCAGCTCCTACTTCCACTAAACCTATATAACTTTCACTATAAACTACTGCCTTATCGCAATGCATAGTTACTTCACAGCCTCCTCCTAAAGTAAGTCCGTGAGGAGCTGCAATAACAGGAATGTTTGAATATCTTAATTTCATCATGCTATCTTGGAAAAATTTTATAGCTAAATTAATTTCGTCATATTCTTGTTCAGCTGCTGCCATAAATATGGCTCCTAAATTTGCTCCAGCTGAAAAATGGGATCCTTCATTTCCTATGACAATTCCTTTATAATTTTTTTCAGCTAAATCAACAGCTTTGTTAAGACCCATTAAAACTCCTTGCCCAAGAGTATTCATTTTAGTTTTAAATTCAATATTCAGAACTTCATCACCAATATCTTTAATTATTGAATCACTATTCTCCCAAACTATCGAACTTTTATTTAAATTATTTAGTATAATTAGAGAATCTTGACCTGGTTTAATAACAAAAGATCTAGAGCTTAAGTCATAATAATTTATTTTACCGTTTTCAATTTTATAAAAACAGTCAATATTATTATTTATCATTTCAGAAATCCATTTTGCAGGTTTGTGCCCTAAAGATTCCATAATTTCAACTCCTTTCTTAATACCTATTGAATTCCAGATTTGGAATGGTCCGTTCTTCCATCCAAATCCTGCTCTTAAAGCATCATCAATTCTATAAAGTTCATCAGAGATTTCAGGTATTCTATTTTGAATATAAGAAAACATTGTCCCGAAATTAAATCTATAAAACTCTCCAGCTTTATCAGTGCCTTCAACTAATACAGAAAATCTATCAATAACATTGCTTATTTTTTTTGCAGTATTTAAAGTCTCAAATGAAACTTTTTTAACAGGTGAGTACTCTAAAGTTTTTAAGTCTAAAGAAAGAATTGTTGATTTTCCGTTTTCATCTTTAATTCTTTTGTAGAATCCTCCGTCAGTTTTAGATCCAAGCCAATTATTTTCTAACATTTTATAAATGTATTTAGGTAACTTAAAAGTATCTCTAAATTCATCATCTGGACAATTGTCGTAAATTCCAGTTGCAACATTTACAGTTGTATCTAATCCAACCACATCACTAGTTCTGAAAGTAGCAGATTTAGGACTTCCAATAATAGGTCCAGTAAGTTTGTCTATTTCTTCAATTGACAAATCTAATTTCTCAACATTATTTAAAATGTTTACCATTCCAAATGTTCCAATCCTATTGCCAATGAATCCTGGTGTGTCTTTAGCTAAAACAGAATCTTTACCTAGAAATCTTTCACCAAAATCATTTAAAAAATCAATTGTTTCAGGTCTACAATCCGGACCAGGTATAATTTCAAATAATTTTAAGTAACGAGGTGGATTAAAAAAATGAGTTACTGCAAAGTTTTTTCTGAAGTCTTCAGACCTTCCTTCATTCATTTGTTTAATTGGAATTCCAGATGTATTTGAAGTTATAAGAGTTCCGTTAGTTCTGTGTTTTTCAATTTGCTCAAATACAATTTGTTTAATATTTAATTTCTCAGTAACTACTTCAATAATCCAATCAACTTTACTTATTTTATGTATATCATCTGTAAGATTTCCTAACTGAATTCTTTTTGCAAAATTTTTATGGTAAAGTGGTGCAGGTTTTGATTTAATGCATCTTTGAAACATGTCATTAACTATCCTGTTCTTAACTTTATTATCATCAAGTGAAAGACCAAGTTTTTCCTCATTTTCATTTAATTTATTTGGAGCTATATCAAGTAACAAAACATTTATTCCAATATTTGCAAAATGACATGCTATTCCAGATCCCATGACTCCAGATCCAATTACTGCAACACTATTTATATTTCTTTTCATTTTTATTCTTTATTGAGTTAAAAATTGAATATTTTTTTATTCTTTATTAATTTATTTATTTTTTCAATTGTATTGTAAAAGTTTTCAAGAGATTCTTCTCCAATATCATCTTTTATAGCTTGATTGAATTTTAAAACAGCAACTCTTGATGCGTCTCTATTAACTTTACCTCTTTCAGTTAAGTGAATAAGTACACTTCTACCATCGTTAGGGTTAGGTTTCCTTTCAATTAATTTTTTTTCTTCAAGAGATTTAAGTGTTCTAGATAAGCTAGTAGCTTCCATTCCCATTTTTGGACCAAGAGAAGTTGAGGGAGTACCTTTTTTAGGATCTATACTAAGAAGAGCGAATCCAGTTGCCATTGTGGAATCATACTTAGATGCTTCTTCATTATACATCCTGGCAATTGCTTGCCACGTTGATCTAAGTAAATGGTCCATGGTTTTCTTTTCCATAAGACCAAATTTAACAAAAAAATACTATGCACGCATAGTATTTTTTTGTTTTTTTTAAATATTTCTATCTAACCACTCTTTTGCATTTTCAAATGCTAAAATCCAAGGAGATACTTCGTCTTTTCTACTCTTTGGATAGTAGGGCCAGTTCCATGGAAAAGTTGATCTTTCTAGGTGTGGCATCATTGCTATATGTCTTCCGTTAGAACTACTAATTATTGCCGTGTTGTAATCGGACCCATTTGGATTAGCAGGGTAGGAGTTGTATCCATATTTGCCAATTATACTGTATTTGTTTTCATCATAAGGCAGTTTGAATTTTCCTTCACCATGTGCTGACCAAATACCTAGTTTGGAACCAGATAAATTTCTAAACATTATAGAGTTATTTTCTTGTATTTCAACTGATGTAAAAAGACATTCAAATTTTTTAGAATCATTATGATCCATCTTAGGTTTTGTTTCATGCTCTGGATGAAGTAAACCAAGTTCAACAAATAATTGACAACCGTTACAAACTCCTAACGACAAAGTATTTTCTCTTTTGTAAAAATTCATCAAACTTTTTTTGGCTTTTTCATTGTACAAAAATGATCCAGCCCATCCTTTTGCAGAGCCAAGTACATCCGAGTTTGAAAACCCACCTACTGCAACTATAAAATTAATATCTTCTAAATTTTCTCTCCCAGAAATTAAATCAGTCATATGAACATCTTTAACTTCAAATCCTGCTAAAGTCATTGCATAAGCCATTTCTCTTTCAGAATTACTGCCCTTTTCTCTAATTACAGCAGCTTTTATTTTCTTTGAATTTTTACTATTAATTTTTCCATTAAAATTATCTGGAAAATTAAAATTTAAAGGATGTCTTTTGAAATTTTGAAATCTTTCTTTTGCTTTAATTTCGCCACTTTGATTTTGATCTAATAAATAGGATGTTTTAAACCAAATATCTCTGTAATTAGATACATCTAAATTTATATTAGTTGTATCAGATTTTAATTCTAATTTGGAATTATTACTGACATTTCCAATTTTTAAAAAATGAATATTATTTTCATTTAAAATCGCTTCAATTTCTGTTTCACCTTGAAAAACTAAACCTAAACTTTCACTAAATAGTAATCTTATTAAATCTTTTTCTTCAAATTTGTTAAGATCAATATTAGCTCCTAAGTTGTTTTCAGAAAAACACATTTCTAGTATTGTAGTTATTAATCCGCCTGAACTAATATCGTGACCAGAGGAAATTAAGTTGTCTTTTATTAGATTTTGGAAAACATTAAATGTTTTTTTAAAATATGAAGGATTACATGTATCGATTGTAGAAGACCCAATAAATTCTAAAGTTTGACTTAATGCAGAACCTCCAATATTAAAATTATTATTTGTTAGATTAATGTAATATATGTCTTGATCATTAGTTTGGAAAACAGGTTCAATTATATTTGAGATATTATTACAGTTTGCAGCTGCTGAAATAATTACAGTTCCAGGTGAAATCACTTCTTTATCTTTATATTTTTGCTTCATTGATAAAGAATCTTTTCCGGTTGGAATATTTATACCTAATTCAATTGCAAAATTTGAACAAGATTCAACAGCTTCATATAATCTTGCATCTTCACCTGGGTTATTACATGGCCACATCCAATTGGCAGACAAAGTAACTGATTCTAAATTTTTCTCAAGTGGAGCCCATATTATATTAGTTAATGCTTTACCAATTGCTATTCTTGATCCTGCTCTAGGATTAATCAATGCGGGTATTGGTGCGTGTCCTATTGAGGTTGCTACACCATTTCTCCCACTATAGTCTAATGCCATAACACCACAATTATTAAGTGGAAGCTGTAAAGAACCAACACATTGTTGTTTAGCAACCTTTCCTGTAACACACCTGTCAACTTTGTTTGTTAACCAGTCTTTACATGCAACTGATTCTAAGCTTAATACGTTTTTTAAATATTTCTCAAATAGATCTATACTGTACGATTTGTCGGGGTAAACTTTGTTAATAGTATCGTCCCTCATAACAGTTTTTGGTGAACTTCCAAAAAAGTCTGATAATGATAGATTTATTGGAGATGTATTATTTTTTTTAGACTTAATTTGAAATTTTTCATCACTTCTAATTTTACCAACTTTATAGCATGGAGCTTTTTCTCTGTTGGCTATTGTTTTAAGTTTTTCATACTTGCTTTCTGGAATAATTAATCCCATTCTTTCTTGAGATTCATTTCCAATAATTTCTTTTGCTGAAAGTGTTTTATCTCCAACGGGAAGTTGATCTAAATCGATTAGACCACCAGTTTCTTCAACCAATTCGGATAGGCAATTTAAATGTCCTCCAGCTCCATGATCATGTATCGAAACAATAGAGTTTTCATCAGCCTCAACAAAAGCTCTTATAGCGTTAGCTACTCTTTTTTGCATTTCAGGGTTGGATCTTTGTACAGCATTTAATTCTATTCCAGAATTATAATTTCCTGTTTCAGTTGATGAAACAGCTGCACCACCCATACCAATTCTATAATTATCTCCACCTAAAACAACAATTACATCATCTTCACTAGGTTTATCTTTTAAGCTTTGATCTTCTTTAGCAAAACCAATTCCTCCAGCTAACATTATAACTTTATCAAAACCAAGTGTTTTTTCATTTTCAATATGTTCAAAAGTTAATACTGACCCACAAATTAAAGGTTGACCAAATTTATTTCCGAAATCTGATGCTCCATTAGAAGCTTTTATTAAAATATCTAATGGAGTTTGATATAACCAAGATCTTTCTTCTTTTATCCACTTTCTGTTTTCATTATATCTCGGATATGATGTCATGTAAACAGCGGTTCCAGCAAGAGGAAGTGATCCTTTTCCACCTGCAAGTCTATCTCTTATTTCTCCACCTGATCCTGTAGCAGCTCCGTTAAATGGCTCTACAGTAGTTGGAAAGTTATGTGTTTCAGCCTTTAAAGAAATAACCGAATTAAATTTAGATGTTTCAAAATACGAAGGTTTATCTCCGTGTTTAGGAGCAAATTGCTCCACTTTAGGTCCTTTTACAAAAGCTACATTATCCTTATATGCAGAAACAATTTCATTAGGATTCTCTTTAGATGTTTTTTTAATTAGTTTAAATAATGAGCTTTCTTTTTCAATTCCATCAATAATAAATTTTCCATTAAAAATTTTATGACGACAATGTTCGGAATTTACCTGAGAAAACCCAAATACCTCACTATCAGTTAGTTTTCTTCCTAATTTATTAGACAATTCATTTAAATAATTTATTTCTTCATTATTTAGTGCAAGTCCTTCCTTTAGATTATAATCAGAAACATCTTCGATTTCTATAATTGGCTTTGGGCTTACAGATACTATAAATAATTTTTGATCAAGTATTGGATACTCTTCGAAGAGCATTGGGTCAAAGTCGTTATTATATTTTTTAGAAATAAATTTTTCAATTCTTAATATTCCTAATATCGCCATGTTTTCTGAAATTTCTACTGCATTTGTGCTCCAGGGAGAAATCATGGTTTTTTTTGGACCTATAAAATTTGAATTAATAGACGATTGATTAATGTGTTTACCTACGAATAACCATTCTAGTTTTTTTAAATCAATTTCATTTAATTCAATTGACGAATCTACGGCGAAAATTGTTTCAAATTTGTCTTTAAAATAGAGAATCATAGATGAATTTATTTAAAATAGAGCTCCAAAAATATAAGAAATAAAGCAAAAAACTCTTCTTAAATTTAAAATTTAAATAACGATTTTGAATTACTTATTAACATCGTTATTTGTAGCTTAACCTAACCATATAAAATCCATCAAATCCAGTTTGATTTGGACTAATTTTTTTTTCATCTTCTTTCTTAAAATCTTTTCCAATGTCAGATTTCAAAAACTCGTCAATTTGTAGTTCGTTTTCAGAGGGGAGTATTGAGCAAGTTGCGTATACCAGTTTTCCATCCTTTTTAATCATTGGAGCATATTTTTGTAGAATATCTTGCTGAGTAGCTCTAATTTTATCTAAAAAATCTAAGGAAAGATTCCATTTAGAACCTGGATTTCTTCTTAACACACCCAAACCAGAACAAGGCGAATCAATTAACAATCTATCAATTTTACCATATAATCTTTTGATAGGTTTATTATTTTCAATTACTCTAGTTTCAATATTGAATGCGTTATTTCTTTTTGCTCTTCTTTTGAGTTCATGTAATTTATTCTTATAAATATCCATAGCAATTATTTGCCCTTTGTTCTGAGAAAGAGCAGACAAATGAAGCGTTTTACCACCGGCTCCAGCACATACATCACAAACTTTCATACCTTCTTCTATCTGAAGAAATGGTGCGACTAATTGTGATGAGGCATCTTGAATTTCAAAAAATCCGTTTTTAAAAGCATCTGTTAAAAATAAATTTTTTCTTACAACTAACTTTAATGCATCAGGAAATCCCTTTATTTTTTCAGTTTGAATATCTTCATCAGAAAGAATTTCTTGAACCTTGTCAATTGAAGTTTTTAACGAATTAACTCTTATTATAACCGATGCTTTTTGATTCAAAGCATTTAATTCATTTTCCCATTTTTTTTCACCAAGTTCATCTAGTCCAAGCTTGTCCATCCAATCAGGAATAGATTCTCGAAATTTTCTTATTTTAATTAATTCATCAAACTTACCTTTTATCCTTCTGTTGGGTGTATCGTTAAGTTCTGGCCAGCCTGGAAGTTGAATTCCTTTTAGCACAGCCCAAACTGCAAATATTTTCCAAAGTTCTTTATGTTTATATGGTGTTTTCGCTTCAGCTATCTCTGAATAAAGTCTTTTCCATCTTACTATATCATAGCTTGTTTCAGCGATAAACCCTCTATCTCTACTTCCCCATCTTTTATCAAGTTTAAGTACCTTTTCGATAGTTTTATCAGCATAAAGATTTTGATTAAAGACTCCATCAAGTACCTTTATAACAGCAACAACTAAATTTTTGTGAAGACGCATTTTATAGTTTTGCGCAAATATAGGTTTTAAACTTAATTATTTTCAGATTTGATTTTAAATTTACCCTCTTTTGAACTTATAATTTTTTTCATCATTTCTTTTCTAAAATCGTCTTCGATTCTAAATAAGTATACAGTTTTTCTTAAACTCATAAACTCCTTTAAATCGGCTATTAACTTAGCTCTTAAGTCGATTTTCTTTTTTTCATAATCTAAAAAATCGTCAATAAATTGTTTGTGTTCTAAATCTGAAATATTACTACTATCCAAATTCATTTTTCTGTATTTGAGCCTTTTAATTCTGTATACTACTCTTAAGCTATCTTGGTAGTTATTATAAACAATCCAAAATTTTGATTCATTTTCAGAGTTAAGATTTAATTTATCTGTAATGTATATTTTTTTATAAGCATCTATTTTTTCTGAGCGTATTTCTTTTTTTTGTGCATTTAATAAATTAGTTAAAAATAGAATTAAAAAAAGAATTTTAAATTTTTTCATATTATTAATTATTTAAATTTTGGTCATCTGAAAAACTTGTTTCTATAAAGTAATCAAAATCATTATCATTTATGTGATCAAAATTGATTTCAAATTCGTTAACCTCAAAAAGTTCTACATATTCGGAACTTGAATATCCGACTAGTTCGTAGCTCATATAATCAATAATTTCTGATTTGTTAAAAGTAATGGTGTCAGTAAAAAATACATTAATAAATAACCCAACAATAAGAGCTGCAGCTATTCCGCTTAAAGCATGCTTGCTGTATTTGAAATTAATTATTTTACTTATATAATTAGTCTTTGTAATTAAATTAATATTTATAGTTTCAAAATAATTTTCAGGAACTTTGAAATCTCCTAATTCAATTTTGTTAATATCATCAATTGTAATTTTATCAAAATAACCTTTAGGTGTTTTGAAACGATTAATATTAAGATTTAAATTATTTTTTGATTTCATTCTATTTCTTTGACAACCAAACTCTTAAAAGGTTTGAATTTTAATTATTTCTTTTTTTATTTTTTTAACGGCAATATGATAAGATGCTTTTAAAGCACCCTCTGATGTCCCTAAAATTTCAGAAATATCTTTAAATTTCATTTCTTGCTCATATTTCATTTGAAAAACTAATTTTTGTTTTACTGGAAGTGTATTTATTAACTCTTGTAACTTTATTTGTAATTCATCTCCATCAAAATAAGGATCCTCTTTCAATTTGTTCGTCTGAGCAATCATAATTTCTTCAGAGGTTTTAAAATGTTTTTTTGCTTTTGATTTTATGAAATTCAACGATTCATTTGTTGCTATTCTATAAATCCAGGTGTAGAGTTTGCTTTGTTCCTTAAATCCGTTAATTGCCTTGAAAACTTTTATAAATGTATTCTGAAGCACATCATGAGCGTCATCGTGATCTAAAACTATTTTTCTAATGTGCCAATAAATGGGTTCTTTATACTTACTGAGCAAAATCTCAAAAGATTTATTTTGAGATTCTTTATTTTTTAGTTTGGCGATAAATTTAGATTCATTTTCCAACTAACTTTATTTTATATGTAAGACAATAAAATTTCTAAAAAGTTTAAGAAAATGATTGAAGTTTAATCAACTTCGAATAAACTCCATTTTCAGAAATCAACTCTTCGTGTTTACCTTGCTCAATAATCTCTCCTTCATTTACAACCAAGATAACATCTGCTTTTTGAATTGTTGATAGTCTATGAGCGATTATTAGAGAGGTTCTGTTTTTCATTAGTTTCTCTAGAGCTTCTTGAACTAATTTTTCTGATTCTGAGTCTAAAGAGGAAGTAGCTTCGTCTAAAATCATTATTGGTGGATTTCTTAATACTGCCCTTGCAATTGAAACTCTTTGTTTTTGACCTCCGGATAATTTTCCTCCACCGTCTCCAACATTCGAATGGTATTTATTTTCAAGTTTTTCTATAAAATCATTAGCATTTGCAATTACCGCCGATTTTTTTACCTCTTCCTCATTATTATTAGAACTAGAAAGTTTAATATTATTAGTTATAGAATCATTAAAAAGGATAGAATCTTGTGATACTAGACCAATTAAACTTCTCAAATCTTTCTTAAACAAATCTTTAATATTTATTCCGTCAATTAATATTTTCCCAGAATTCACATCATAAAATCTAGGGATTAAATTAGCTATTGTTGATTTTCCGCTTCCAGATTGTCCAACGATAGCGATGGTTTGTCCTTTTTTTATTTTAAAATTAATATTTTTTAAAACGCTTGCATTTTCATATTTAAAACTAACATTTTCAAAAGTTATTTCTGAATCAAATGATTTTTTAGAAACAGGATTAGATATTTCAGTAATTGAAGATTTTGAATCTAGAATTTCAAGTACTCTTTCTGCTGCAGCATTACCTTTTTTTATTGAGTAAGAAGCTTTACTTATTGCTTTAGCAGGTGTTAAAACACCATATGCAAGCCCCATGTAAGTGATAAATGCAGCAGGATTTAGTTCTTGATCTACTAAAACTAGTTGTCCTCCGTACCAAAGTAAAACTCCAATCACAGAAATCCCTAAAAATTCACTGACTGGACTAGCTAAATTCTGTCTGTTTATTAATTTGTTTGAGTAGTTGTAAAATTTATTATTTGAATTATTGAATTTTTCTATAAAGAAAAACTCAGAAACGAAACCTTTTATTATTTTAAGACCTTGAAGAGTCTCTTCAGTTATAGACAAGAATTCAGCTTGTTCGTTCTGTACTAAAGTTGATGTGGCTTTTAAGGATCTTCCAATCAAAGAAATTAAAAATCCTGAAATAGGAATAAAAATTAAAACAAACGCAGTTAACTTAAAGCTTATTAAAAACATTGCTGAAATTGTAAAAAATATAGTTAAAGGTTCTCTAACTATTAATTCAAGGACTGATAAAAATGAATGTTGAATTTCTAATACATCAGATGTTATTCTTGAAATAACATCTCCTTTTTTCTTTTCTGTAAAAAAAGCTAATGGCATACTAATTATTTTTTTATAAACATCTCCTCTTAAATGAGTTAAAATCCCATTTCTTAAAAACGTTATAAAATACATTGCTAAGTAGTTGAAAAAATTCTTTAGAAAAAACAATATTATTATTGATGCGATTACAAAAATTAGTGCTTTCTGTGGATCTTCACCTGAAAAACTACTTACTTGATAGTTTAACCATCCTTCTAAATTATTTCCAAAACCATCGATTCCGTCAAATTCTGGTTTGTTGTAAGATTTTTTATTTTCTCCAAATAAAACTTCAAGCATTGGCATTAACGATAAAAATGATAAAGCACTAAATAGTGCATAAAGAATATTAAAAAATATATTTAAAAAAATATATTTTTTAAAGGGTTTTGAATACTTGAATATTTTTTTGAAATACTCCATTTTTAAAAATTAAATTCTTTAGATAAATTGTCAATTTTGTTTTCTAATTTCTCATTTACTTTAATATAATCTTTTTTTGATCTAAGACTGGTATTTACACTAAAGTAAAACTTTATTTTTGGTTCTGTTCCACTAGGTCTAGCAGCAACTGTTGTTCCATCTTCAGATTCAAATATTAAAACATTAGATTCAGGAAAGTCTAAATTTTTAATTTCGCCATTTAATTGGTCTATTTCTTGAGAAGATTTAAAATCTTTAATAGTTGTCAATTTACTTCCGTCTAAAGCATTAATTTTAGAATTCCTTAGCTTATTCATAATCAAACTAATTTCTTTGAGACCTTCAGCTCCTTTTTTTTCAATTGATATAAGTTTTTCTTTAAAAAACCCATACTTGATATAGCACTCAATTAAATAATCAATTAAGTTAATGCCGTTTGTTTTACATTCCGATCCAACTTCACATGCAACTAGGGCAGAGGTTATAGCATCTTTATCTCTGACGAAATCACCTACCATATATCCGTAACTTTCTTCACCTCCTGCAATGTAAGTTTGATTAGGGAAATCATTAATCATTTTTCCAATCCACTTAAATCCAGTTAGGCCAACTTTAAAATCAACATTATAACTTTCAGCTATATTTTTTATCATTGCAGTTGAAACTACAGTTGATCCAATAAAAAATGATTTATTTAAGTTTTTTCTTTTACTTAAAATAAATTCCGTAAAAATGATCATCATTTGATTGCCATTTAAAAGAACATATTCGTTTTTGTTATTTTTTACTGCTAATCCAATTCTGTCTGCATCAGGATCAGTACCTATAACAATATCTGCATTAACTGATTTAGCCATGTTTATTGCCATATTTAAAGCTTCAGGTTCCTCTGGATTAGGAGATTTCACTGTACTAAAATTGCCATCAGGAATAGCCTGTTCTTTAACAATATGTAAATCTTTAAATCCAGCTCCTTTTAATACTTCTGGAAGAATTTTATATGATGTTCCGTGAATTGGAGTAAAAACAATTTTATAATCTTTTCTGTTGGAATCTCCAATTTTTCCTACTGATATTGAATTTTTAATAAATTTCATATCAATTTCATTATCAATTAAAGTAACAAGAGAATCATTTCTATTAAAATTGATCTCATTAACTTTTACAGAATTTATTTCGAAAATCAACTTTTTATCAATTGGAGGAACAATTTGACCGCCATCTTTCCAATAAACTTTATATCCATTGTATTCAGGAGGATTATGGGAAGCTGTTAAAACAATACCACAAATACAGTTTAATTCTATTAATGCGTAAGAAAGTTCTGGAGTAGGTCTAATGGAGCTAAATAAGTATACATTGATGTTGTTTGAACTAAAAACATCAGCTACTTGATTAGCTAATTCTTTACTTTGATTTCTACAATCGTAAGCTATAACAACTGATTCTTTATTTGTAGAAGTTTTA
>CAJJCV010000006.1 GCA_905182765.1 Cryomorphaceae bacterium BACL29 MAG-121220-bin8
GTGATGCAATCGGTGCTGCTGCTTTCATTGCAAAGGCAAGAATAGAAGGTTTAAGAGATTTAGGTGGTTCGTTAAGTCCTTTTAATGCTTTTCAGATCATACAAGGATTGGAGACTTTAGATATTAGAATAAAAAAGCATAGTGAGAATGCTCTTAAACTTGCTAAATGGCTAGAAAAGCGAAGTGAAGTAGAATGGGTAAATTATCCTGGTTTAGAATCAAGTAAGTATAACCTATTGGCTAAAAAATATCTTCCAAAAGGACAAAGTGGAATAGTTACTTTTGGAGTTAAAGGGGGCTACGAATCTGCAAAAACAGTTGCTGATAAAACATCTATTTTTTCATTACTTGCTAATATTGGAGACACCAAATCTTTAATTATTCATCCAGCGAGTACAACACATCAACAATTGGGACCAAAAGAACAAGCTTTAACTGGTGTTACTAGTGATCTTATTAGATTATCTGTTGGCCTTGAGGATATTGAAGACCTTAAACAGGACTTGGAATTAGCTTTTTCGAAAATTGATTCAAAAGTATTAGTCTAGTATATATGTCAAAATTAAAAAAGCTCAATATTATAAATTATATTTCTGAAAATAAAACTACTTTTAATATTGAGCTTACTTATGAAATTTTCGGTAAGCCAATTGGTGAAGCTCCAATTGTTTTGGTTAATCATGCTTTAACAGGTAATTCTAGAATTACAGGACTAGGTGGATGGTGGAATTCAATTATTGGAAAGGATAAATTGATTGATACTGTTGATTTCACTGTTATTGCATTCAATTTTCCTGGAAATGGATACGATGGTTTTCTTATTAGAAATTATGAAGATTTAATTTTAAGAGATATTGCTAAAATTTTCATTATTGGTCTTAAAAAATTGAATATTAACAAACTGTTTGCAGTTATTGGTGGTTCAATTGGAGGTGGTTTAGTTTGGGAAATGGCCGCTATTTCACCTGATCTAGCAGAAAATTATATTCCAATTGCATCAGACTGGAAATCAAGTGATTGGTTACTTGCTAATACCAGACTTCAAAAACAAATTTTAAACAATTCTTCTCAACCTGTTCACGATGCTAGAATGCATGCAATGCTATGTTATAGATCGCCTTTGTCTTTTCAAAAAAAGTTTGGAAGATCAAAAGACTCAGACGTTTTTAATGTTGAAAGCTGGCTCCTTCATCATGGAAAAAAACTTCAGCAGAGGTTTCAGCTTCAAGCTTATAAATTAATGAATCATCTTTTATCTACAATTGATATCACTAGAGGAGGAAAAGTTAAATTTGAAGATATTATTTCTAAAATCAGTGGAAATATTTTTATAGTTTCTGTAGATTCTGATCTTTTCTTTACTGATTATCAAAATCGAGAAACATTTTATAAGGCTTGCAGAACTAAAGAGAATATATTTTTTAAAACTATTAAATCTGTTCACGGTCATGATGCTTTTTTAATTGAATTTGATCAATTGAAAATATTATTATCTGAAATATTTACTAAAAAACATATTTCCTTGTTAAGTAACTAAACAATAAAATTCATTAGTTTTTTAAATTGATTTTTGTTTTTTCAATAACTAATATTACATTTACTTTTTAATAATTTATGAAACGCAATTATTTTTATCAAAAATTTTATTTTTTCTTCTATTATGAAGCAAGAATAGGACCTTTGTATATTTAATAATTTTAAAAATATATTTTATAGAGTCCTGATTTAATCGGGACTTTTTTTTTAAACTATAATGAGAAAAATTGGAATACAAGGTATAAAGGGTTCTTATCACGATCAAGTAGCTAAAGAATATTTTGGCGATTCAGTTGAGATAAATGAATTTCTTTCTTTTGATGAATTAGCGGATTCAGTAGTTATCGGCAGTTCAGACTTTGGTATTATGGCTATCGAAAATTCTATTGCTGGCTCTATAATTCCAAACTACGCTTTGATTGATAATTTAAATTTAAATATAGTTGGAGAATATTTTGTTAATATTAATCACCAATTAATGGTTTTACCTGGAGTTGACTTTAATGATATACAAACTGTTTCTTCCCACCCAATGGCACTTCTTCAATGTAAAAAGTTTTTTAAAGATTTTCCTAAAATCTCTTTAATTGAAGCAAAGGATACTGCCGAAGAAGCAAAACGAATTTCGGAAAATAAAATTAAAAATGTTGGTGCTATTGCTAGTGTTGAGGCTTCGAAGCTTTATGAACTTAATATAATCCATAAGAATATTCAAACTATTGAAAAAAATGAAACTAGATTTGTTATTGTTTCAAAACAGAGAATGTCCAGTTCTGTAGATTTTGACAAAGCATCTCTTAAATTTTCATTAAGTCACAAAACTGGTAGTTTAGCTTCTGTTTTAACTATTTTAAGTGATTATAATTTGAATCTAACCAAGATACAATCTTTACCAATAATTGAATTTCCTTGGAAATACTCTTTTTTTATTGACACTACCTTTAATGATATGAACGATTTCAATAAAGCAATTGAATTAATTGGTCACAAATCTGAATCTTTAAAACTATTAGGGATTTATAAAAATAGGATGAAATGATTAAACATGCTAATAGATTAGATAATGTAGAAGAGTATTATTTTTCTAAAAAACTTAGAGAAGTCTCTAAAATGATTGCTTCTGGTGAGCCTGTTATAAATATGGGAATTGGAAGTCCAGATCTTTATCCTTCAAAAATTGTTATTGATGAAATTAAATCAAGTTTGTCTGATCAGGTTGCGCATAAATATCAAAGTTACCAAGGTATTTATGAGTTAAGAAAATCTATTTCAGATTTTTATAATAAATATTTCAAAGTAGAGTTAGATCCAGACAATGAAATATTGCCGTTAATGGGTTCGAAAGAAGGAATCATGCATATTTCTTTGGCTTTCTTAAATCCAGGTGATGAAGTTTTAATCCCTAATCCTGGATATCCAACATATTTGTCTGTAACAAAACTAGTAGAAGCTAAACCTAGATTTTACAACTTGTCTGTTGAAAACAAATGGTTTCCAGACATTGAAGAGTTAGAAAAATTAAATCTTTCTAATGTTAAAATAATGTGGGTTAATTATCCTCATATGCCGACTGGAGCCTCGGCTAGTAAACAACAGTTTGAGCAGTTAATAATTTTTGCTAAAAAACATAATATTTTAATTATTAACGATAATCCATATAGTTTTATTTTAAATGATAATCATACAAGTTTACTTTCAATTGATAATTCCAAAGAAGTTGCTATGGAATTAAATTCTCTGAGTAAATCTTTTAATATGTCAGGCTGGAGAGTTGGGATGTTGCTTGGTTCTTCTGAAAACATATCTAGAGTTTTAAAAGTAAAAAGCAATATGGATTCTGGGATGTTTTACGGAGTACAAAAAGGAGCTATTGCTGCTTTAAACTTAGATAAAAACTGGTTTGACGAATTAAATATAAAATATACTATTAGAAGAAAATTAATATGGAAAATAGCTGATGTTTTAAATTGTAAATATGACAAAAGCTCAAAAGGTTTATTTGTTTGGGCAAAACTTCCCGAAGAAATAAAAGATTCTGAAGAATTTATTGATAATTTATTAAATGAAAAGAAAATATTTGTTGCTCCAGGAACAATTTTTGGTTCAGAAGGACAGGGTTATATAAGGTTTTCTTTATGTATTGATGAAAGTATAATTAATGAAGCTTTAAAAAGATTAGAATAATGAAAATAGGAATTATTGGAGTTGGATTGATGGGAGGATCTTTTGCTTTAGATATTAAAGTTCCATTTCCAAGCTCTGTTACATACGGAATTGATGACTCATTTAAAAACTTACAAAAAGCAAAAGAAATTGGTTTAATTGATTTTATTATTTCCTACAATGATCTACATAAGATGGATATAATTTTAGTTGCAGTTCCAGTAAATCATTCATTAAGCTTAATCCCAAAAGTTTTAGATTTAGTTAATTCTAATGCTTTAGTTTTTGATGTTGGCTCTACTAAAGAAGCAATTTGTGAACTTTTAAGTAATCATCCAAAAAGAGGAAATTATTTAGCTGCTCATCCAATGGCTGGTACTGAATTTTCTGGTCCTGAAGCTGCTCAAAAAGGACTTTATGTTGGAAAAACAAATATTATATGTGAGTTTGAAAAAACTGATATAAAATTAAGAAAAATAGCTTTAAAAATCTTCAACAGTTTAAACATGAAGACTATATATATGGATCCAAAATCACATGATGTCCATGTTGCTTATGTCTCCCATTTGTCTCATATAAGTTCTTTTATGCTTGGCAAGACAGTAATTGAAAAAGAAGAAAACGAAAACAATATATTTGACTTGGCAGGAAGTGGTTTTGAATCAACAGTTAGACTAGCTAAGAGTCGTCCTGAAACTTGGACACCTATTTTTTTACAAAATAAGGGTAATTTAGTTTTAGCAATTGAAGAATATATTTCAAACTTAAGTCTAATTAAAGAATTGATTTTAAAAGAAAATGAAGTTGAATTATCAGAAATCTTAAACAATACTAATAGAATTAAAGAAATTTTAAATAACAAATTAAAAGATGAAAAATAAAAAAGAAATGAGAAGCTGGCTTGATGATTTTAAATTAAATCATCCATTAGTTATTGCTGGTCCATGTAGTGCTGAAACTGAAGATCAAGTTTTGAAAATAGCTCACGATTTAAAGAACACAGATGTGTCAATTTATAGAGCAGGAATCTGGAAACCAAGAACTCGTCCAGGAATGTTTGAAGGTGTCGGAGCAATTGGACTGAAATGGCTTGATAAAGTCAAAAAGGAAACGGGATTATTGACAGCTACCGAAGTTGCAAATGCTAGTCATGTTAAATTAGCTTTAGAATATGATATTGATGTTTTGTGGATCGGAGCAAGATCTACTGTAAGTCCTTTTATTGTTCAAGAAATTGCAGATGCATTAAAAGGCACGGACAAAATCGTTTTAGTTAAAAATCCGGTAAACCCCGATTTGTCTTTATGGCTTGGAGGTCTTGAAAGACTTTATTCAGCAAATATCAAAAAACTTGGAGTTATACACAGAGGTTTTTCTACTTATGAAAAATCAAAGTATCGTAATAATCCAGAATGGCAATTACCAATTGAACTTCAAAATAGATTCCCAGACATACCACTAATTTGTGATCCTTCACACATTGCAGGTAGACGAGATATTCTTCAAGATATTTCTCAAACTGCTTTAGATTTAAATTTTGATGGATTAATGATTGAAACACATACTGATCCAGATAATGCTTGGAGTGATGCAGCTCAGCAAATTACCCCAGAAGTTTTAGTCAAAATGATGGAAGATCTTAAAATCAGAACACTAACTAGTAATGAAGCAGATTATAAAAATAAACTCAACACACTTAGAACTCAAATTGATGTTATAGATCATGGGATTTTAGAGACTTTGGGTAAAAGAATGAAAGTTGCTGTTTCAATTGGTGAGTTAAAAAAACAAAAAAATGTTGCAGTTCTTCAAACTAAAAGATGGAACGAAATTCTTGGAAATATGATTTTGGAAGGTGAAAAAAAAGGGTTAAGTGAAGAGTTTGTGTTGAAAATGTTTAAAGCAATTCATCAAGAATCAATCAATAATCAAGAAAAAGTTATAAATAGTTAAACAATGAAAGGATTGGTTTATAAATCTACAGGAAATTGGTACGACGTACATACCGAGTCTAATGTAGTTTATAAATGTAATATTAAAGGGAAATTTAGATCACTTGGTATTAAAAGTACTAATCCGGTTGCAGTGGGTGACAGAGTTGTGTTCGAAATTACAGATGAAAAAGATTTTAAAGGCCTAATCGTTGAAATTGAAAATAGAGATAATTATATAATTAGAAAATCAGTAAATCTTTCTAAGCAAACCCACATTATAGCATCAAATATAGATTGCTGTTTTTTATTTGTCACACCATCAAACCCACAGACTTCAACTCTTTTTATTGACAGAGTTTTGGTTTCTACTAAATCATATGGAATTGAGACTATTATTTTATTTAATAAAATAGATATCTATAGTGATAAGGATCATGAATTAATAAACAATCTAAATGATGTTTACACAACTGCAGGTTATAAAACCTTGAAAATTTCAGTAAAAAAAGGAACTAATATTGATTCAGTTAAATTGTGTATGAAAAATAAAGTTTCTGTTTTTACTGGGCATAGTGGCGTTGGAAAGTCTAGTCTTATCAACAGTTTGGATTCTAACTTGAACTTAAGAACATCTATAGTCTCTGAGCAAAATGAACAAGGTCAACACACAACAACATTTGCTGAAATGTTTGATTTAATTGACGGTGCAAAAATAATTGATAGTCCAGGAATTAAAGGTTTTGGATTAATTGATATAGACAGAAATGAAATTGGAGGGTATTTTAATGAAATAGCAAAACTAAGTCACAATTGTAAATTCAATAATTGTCTTCACCATAATGAACCTAATTGCGCTATTAAAAAGGCAGTAGATAATAATGATATTTCTGAGTTTAGATACAACAACTATTTAAGTTTATTAAACAGTGATGACAATAACTTTAGAGTAGATAATTATAAATAATGAGGGTATTAATTCAAAGAGTAAAAAAGGGAAGTGTTGAAGTGGATAATGAAATTATTTCAAAGATAAATCAAGGTATCGTCTTATTTGTTGGTATAGAAAATAGTGATGATAATATTGATATTGAATGGATTTGTAAAAAAGTTTCTCAACTTCGAATTTTTGATGATTTCAATAGTATAATGAACAAATCATTGATTGATATTGAGGGTGATATACTAATCATAAGTCAATTTACTCTTCATGCTTCCACAAAAAAAGGAAATAGACCTTCATATATTAAGGCTGCTAAGGGTGATTTTGCAAAAAATATATATGATAAATTTTTAATTGCAATAAAGAGCAAAATAAATAAAGAGCCCAAAGCAGGCGTATTTGGTGCTGATATGCTTGTGAAAATTGAAAATGATGGGCCAGTAACTATATTTATGGACTCTAAAAATAAATCTTTTTGATAAAGCTAAATTAAAATTTGTAATCAAAACCAGCATAAATTCCAAATGGATGTCCAGGTCTTAATCCAGCAGGAGCTCTAGAGACAGCATATCTTTCATCAAAAAGATTTATTATTTTAGAATTAAAAGTTATGTTTTTAGGTAGATTGTATTTAAATGAAATATCAAAAATAAAATATGAAGGAATTCCAACAGATCCGTTGGCTATAGTTGAAAATTTTCCATTATAATTTCCACTTAGGTTAATTTCAAATTTGTTTGTCCTAAAGCTTATGTTAGAATTTAATTGATGTTGTGGAATATAAGGAATTCTGTCTCCATTACTCACCTCTCCCCAAATATCTTGAGTACTGCCAAAGTCAGTCAAAAATTTAGCATCTGTTCGAGTGTAAGACAATGAAAAAGGAATAGATATTTTATTATTTTCAATTAAATTGGAAGTTAATAATAACTCAAAACCACTTACAAGTGCTTTACCAGCATTAAATGGATCAAGTTCACCATATCCACCTGTTGCAGCAAGGTCGTTCCCTAATAAGTTGCTGTAGTCGTTTTGAAAACCAATTAACTCTGCATTTAGTTTATTTATTGAAAATCTTGCTCCTAATTCTAAATTAATACTTTCTTCAGATTTTTGACCTACTGAACTCCCAGGGGGAGAATATCCCTTATGCACTCCTCCGAAAAATGAAAGTTTATTGTTAATTGTATAATTTAAACCTAACCCAGGTATTAATACGGATACTTTATTTTCTCTAAACGAAAGATCGTTTAGACTTCTCAATGGATTTGATTTTCCAAAATCTTCTCTAGATAATTTAATTGATTCGTACCTGATTCCAGGTGTTATTGTAAGCGATTTTATTTTATACTTATACATTAAGTAAGTGGCAAACGAGTTCGCAGAACTAATTCTGTTTCCTTGAGATCCTTTTTCTCCAAATTTATCCAAAGACATGAATCCGTTTTTTATGCTGTAAAGATCCTCCCACTGAAATCTGTCTTCCTCATCGTAATGATACCTTAGACCTATTTCTAAATCATTAAATGAATTATTTTTTCCATACCAATGATAATCAATTTTTGTTTGAATTCCTTTTGAAACATATTCTCTGTTATTTGCTTTTACTTTTAAAGAATTATTTGAATCTAATCCACCTTTTAAAATTGAAATGTGACTATCAAATTCCTCCGGATTTGAAATTACTTTTGATATTTTTTGAGAATTATCGTCGAATACTACATCGTCAAGTTTATACCAATTTCTTTTGAAACCATTGTAATAATAATTTGATGTTATTTTAAATCTTTCAGAAAAATTAAGTTCGTGTGTTAGTAGGTATTGAATGTGTTCTGCATCCATTTTATCTTTTTCAGATGCTGGATATCTCAAAAAAGGATTTTTTTCAAAATCAGTTTCTGTTAAGCCCAAATATGTTTCATTTGAAATTTCATCATAACTGTGTAGTTTGAGCTCAACGTTTTGTTTGATTTTAGCTTTTTTAGAAGTTTTATATTTAAATTTTGTTGTTATTTCATTAATATCAAAACCAGTATTTAAATTATTGCCAAGAGATTTAAATCCGTCTGAATTAAAATTTAAATATTCTACCATATATCCAATATTTTTAATACTATTCCCCAAGGTTAAGTGTGTTTGACCGGTATTAAAACTTCCATAACTAGTTGTAATTTTTCCATTAAATGATTTAGGTATTTCAGTAGAAACAAAATTTATTGCCCCCCCTGTTGTATATGGTCCGTACTGAATTTGACTGCTTCCTTTTAGGACTTCTACCGCCTGCATTCTTGCTATAGATGGAAAGTAATACGCAGACGATGCACTGTATGGTGCCGGAGAAATTAGAACTCCATCTTCCATAATTGCTATTTTCGAACTCCTTTCAGGAGATGTTCCTCTAATACTAATATTTGGGCGTAAGCCAAAGCCATCTTCTTCATAAAAATTAATTCCAGCTATTTTGCTCAATGCTCTGTTGATGTCTATATAATTAAATTGTGCTAAATCTTCAGTAGATAGGTAATAGGCTGCTCCAGTTCTGTTTCTAGCGACAAACTTATTTCCTAAAATAGTATTTGCTCTAATAATTACTTCGTCTAAAGCAGTTATTGAATCTTTAGATTTTTCATTATTTTGATTCTGAGTGTATGAGTTTAAACTTAAAAGAAAAGTTAAAGTGAAGATGATTTTTTTCATTTTTTTATTAAGATTGATTCTAAATAGTATTAATATTTCGCAAACATAATACATTATTTATAATTAGTCTAAATAAAAACTATTTTTTTTATAATCAAATTTAAATTACTTTTGCTTGAGTTAAATCAATCAAAATGAAAAAATTTACATACATATTTTTTGCTATTTTTATCGCAAGTTGTATGCCAAACAATAAAAATACAAATGAAATTAATATATATAGTCAACGTCATTATAACGTAGATGAAATTCAATATAAAAACTTTGAAAAGCTAACTGGTATAAAAGTTAACGTAACCAAAGCAAATGCTGATGAGTTAATTCAAAGAATGAAAAATGAAGGTGATAATTCCCCTGCCGATCTTTTTATTACAGTAGATGTTGGAAAATTGTGGCAAGGTGGTGATATGGGACTTTTTCAAAAATTCGATGATAATTCTGTTTTTGAAAATATAGATTCTCAATTATTAGACAATAATGGCTATTGGGTTCCTGTAACCTACAGGTCTAGAGTAATAGTTTATAGTAATGAAAGAGTAAAAAAAGAAGAGCTATCAACTTATGAGGATCTGTCTAATGAAAAATGGAAAGGTAGGCTATTAGTAAGGTCGTCATCTAATGCTTATAATCAAGCCTTAATGTCATCACTTGTTGAAAATTTAGGCTCAGAGAATACCTCTAAGTGGTCCGAAGGAGTTGTTGCTAATTTTGCAAGAGATCCAAAAGGAAGTGACAGAGATCAGGTTAAAGCTATTGCAGCAGGACAAGGAGATATAGCTATTGTAAATTCCTATTACATAGGATTATTACTTTCCTCACAAAAAGAAGAGGAAATAAAGGCTGGTAAAGCAGTTTCAGTTTTTTTTCCAAATCAAGGCGAAAACCAGAGAGGTGCCCATATAAATATTTCAGGTCTTGCTTTAACTAAAAATGCTCCAAATAGAGATAATGCTATTCAGCTTATAAAGTATTTAACCAGTACTCAAGCTCAAGAAACATATGTTAAAAACAGCTTTGAGTACTCCGTGAATCCAGATGTTAAACCTGATGAAATTGTTCAAGCCTGGGGGGAATTTAAGAAAGATCCAGTTGATTTAAATTCTTTAGGTACAAATAGAAACGAAGCAATTCGTATATTTGACAAGACAGGTTGGAAATAAAAAAAAAATATCAAACAAACAGTAGGAAATTTATTTTCTCTGCTGTTATACTTTCTATTATAGTTGTTTTACCAATTGTTGCTTTAATTTTTAGCACGATTAACATAGACACATCAAATTTTAAATATTTATGGAATAATTTACTCTTAGATTATTCTTTTGATACTATATACTTAGTTTTAATCACTTCATTTTTTTCTTTAATATTCGGAGTCTTTCCAGCATGGTATATAAGTACAAATAATTTTAGAGGAAAAAATATCTACGATATTCTTCTTTATTTACCTCTGGCAATTCCAGTATATATTATGGCATTTACTTATAGCGATATTTTAAGCTATACAGGGCCAATGCAAAGTTTTTTAAGAAATTATTTTCCTGAACTTGCTATTTTTTTTAATCAAGATTATTTACAAATTGAGATATTAGGGATTATTATGGCTTTAGCTCTGTACCCTTATATATACACTGCTTGTAGGCTTTCATTTTCTTTAGTTGGTTCAAATTATATTGATTTATCCAGAAGTTTAGGAATGTCTAGAACAAAAACATTTTATAAAATTGTTATTCCACTTTCAAGAGTTTCTATTTTTTCCGGTCTTTTTTTAGTAATTATGGAAGTATTAAATGAATATGGAGCTGTCAAGTACTTTGGAGTTAATACATTCACAAGTGGAATTTTTAGATCATGGTATTCTATGCAAGATGTTGAAACGGCATCATTACTTGCAGTTTTTTTATTTTTTATAGTAGTGTTATTCTTTTCTCTTGAGAGATTTTTTAATTTAAGATATAATTTTCATTATAAACCAAATACAAAAAAATTTAAAACTGAATCCCCGTCAAATATCAAGAAGATAATTATACACTTTGCTTGTATGCTTCCTGTTCTTTTAGGATTTATTATTCCAATTCTATTTATTATCGGAAATGTAATTTATGAATTTGAAAGAATTGATTTTTACAAGGTGATTAATTTAACTTCCAATACATTTATTGTTTCTTTAATAGCTTCATCTATAATAATTGTCATTGCAGTTTATTTTCAATTTTTAAAAAGAATCATAAAAAATAAGACTTTGACAGTCTTTAATGAAGCTATATCGCTTACATATGCTTTGCCTGGCGCTGTTATAGGTTTATCATTAATTATATTATTTTCTTCATTTTCATTTAAAACAGAAGTTTTAATTGGCTCATTTGCAGTATTAATATATGCATACGTGATGCGTTATATGGCAGTAGGGATTTCTCCGCTCAAATCTAGTTTTGAGAAACATCCCACCTCATACGATGACACTGCAGTAAATTTAGGAATGAGTCCATTGAAGTTGTTTAAATCAATTCACCTTCCAATTAATAAATCTGCAATTGCAATAGCATTTTTGATCACTTTCGTTGATATAATTAAAGAACTTCCAATAACACTAATTCTAAGACCTTTTAATTTTGATACCTTGGCTGTTCAAACTTATGAATACGCAATTGAAGAAATGATACCTAAGTCTTCAATTTATTCTTTGACTATTGTTATGATGGGAGTAATATTGTTAATATTTTTAAAAAAAATTATAAATAAAGAAATCGATGTTTCTAAAAGTTAAAGATTTAAAGAAATATTATAACTCAAAAGAACAATTAATTAGAAATCTTAATTTTTCTGTTGATAAGGGTGACATCGTTTCGTTTATTGGTGAGAGTGGTTCAGGAAAAACTACATTTCTTAAATGTTTGGCCGGATTAGAAAAAATTAACTCTGGATTAATAGAATTAAATGGAAATGTATTAAACCATAAAAACACTTTTGTTAATCCTGATAAAAGAAAAATTGGTTTTGTGTTTCAAGACTATCCATTGTTTCCACATTTAAATATTTTAGAAAATATTTCAATAAACCTTGAAAAAAAGTTTTTGTCCAAGATTGATTATATTTTGAATTTAACCAATTTAAAAGATTTATGTAATAGATATCCCCATCAACTTTCAGGTGGAGAACAACAACGAGCTTGTTTAGCTAGAGCTCTTGTGCGAGAGCCAGATCTACTATTGTTAGATGAGCCTTTTAGTAATTTAGATTCAAATATTAAACTTACAATACAGGAAGAAATTCATAAAATAATCAAAGAAACTAAAACCACTACAATTTTGGTTACCCATGATATTAGAGATACTTTTAATATTTCAGATAAAATTTTAATTTTTAAAGCAGGGATCCTTCAACAGTATGATAGTCCTGTTAGTATGTATTGTAACCCTATAAATTGTTATTGCGCTAAAATTCTTGGAGATTTGAATCAGGTTACAATCGATAATAAAACCTTTTATTTAAGACCGGAGAAAATCAAATTATCTAAGAACTCTAAATTTGATGGTATTGTAGAAAAATCGCAATTTGCAGGTAAAGAATACAAAATAAGTGTTAGTGTAAATGGTGAAACTTGGGCTTTTTTCAATGATTTTCCATTAGAAAAAAAAGAAAAAATTAAATTGGAATTTGAAAACAAAGATTTAATAGAATTTGATTCAACCTGTTCTAACTTTTTCACTTCAAATTAATTTAAATTCATTCTAAACATAATTCACTTTAGATTTATCAAAAATATACGTCATGATAGAATCTGTTGATAGTTGTCTTACTTGTGAAAATTTAGTTGATTCATTAAAATGTAAAAAGCACGATCTTTCTGTAGAAATCAATAATGTATGTAGCGATCATTCAATTAAAAAGGCTTTCTCAAAGCTTTCAGACTGTTTGAGTTGCGCTAATTATAAGAAAGAATCTTGTGTAAACCCTGGTCATGCAGCATCAGGAATGTTATGTTTTTCTTGGTCATCTTATTAATTTTATATTAATTAATAGACATTAAAATTTATTTATATTTCATTTTTTGTGAAATTTAAATCAACCTTCTTTTTTAAATATTTTCCTGATTTACTCTAGCATTTAGATCTGTTTCTAATTGTAATATATTATTTTTACATTTTAGACGCATTTATATTATTACTTTATAAATAGATTTAAAATTAAATAATAGTTATATGGAACTTAAATCATTACAAAAAAAAGTCGACAATTGGATAAATGAACATGGGGTTCGTTATTTTGATCCTTTAACAAATATGGCACAACTAACTGAAGAGGTTGGTGAAGTTGCAAGAATTATATCCAGAAGATTTGGCGAACAGTCTGAGAAAGATTCTGATAAAAAAATTGATTTAGGTGAAGAGCTTTCAGATGTTCTCTTTGTTGTTTTGTGTTTAGCAAATCAAACCGGAATAGATTTAGATAGTTCATTTAATAAAAAATTAGAATTCAAATCTAAAAGAGATCATTTAAGACATAAAAATAATCCAAAGCTTAAATAGTTGATGAGTTATTCAATTAATCATAATAATTCTAGTTTTTCAAATTCATTTGAAATTTCTGGATCTAAGAGTGAATCTAATAGATTGATAATATTGAATTCAATTTATGAAAATTTAAAAATTGATAATTTATCTAATTCTGACGATACTGTTGTATTGTGTAAATATGTAAATAACTTAGAAAATTATATTGATATACACCATGCTGGAACTGCTATGCGTTTTTTAACAGCTTTGTTGTCAATTCAAAAGAACAAAGAGTTTGTTATAACTGGGTCAAAGAGAATGAAGCAAAGACCAATTGAAATATTAGTTGATGCTCTTAATAATTTAGGGGCAGACATTTCTTATAAAGATAAAACAGGATTTCCTCCCTTGTTAATCAAAGGAAAAGAGATAGTTGGTGGAGAAATTAGTTTAAGTTCTGATACTAGTAGCCAATATATTTCTGCTTTAATGTTAATTGCACCAATTTTAAAAAATGGTTTATCAATAAATCTTAAAGGACAAATAACTTCCAAGCCTTACTTAGATATGACATTGGCTATTCTTAAAAAAACAGGAATTAAATGTTGTTTTGAAAATAATATTATTTCAATTGAACCCAGTTCAAGAATTCACGATGTCTCAATTTCTGTTGAATCCGATTGGAGTTCTGTTTCATACTTTTATAGTATTGTAGCCCTGTCAAAAGACTCTGAGCTAGATATAGGTACATTTTATGAATCGTCAATTCAAGGTGATATAAAGTTAACCGAAATTTATACTAAACTTGGAGTAGAAACAAAATTCATAAAATCATCATCAAGGATTTTATTGAAAAAAATTAATGATTTTGTTAAGCCTGATCACATCGATCTTGATTTAACTGATAATCCCGATATTGCTCAAACAATTGCAGTTACATGTTTTGGACTAGGGATTAGTTGTGACCTCGTTGGACTTCACACTTTAAAGATTAAAGAAACTGATAGATTGAAGGCTTTGAAAATTGAATTATCAAAACTGGGAGCCGAAGTCAAAATCACAAATAATAGTTTTCATTTGGGAAGTTCTTTTTCTATAAATACCAATATTTCAATCGAAACTTATAATGATCATCGAATGGCAATGGCATTTGCTCCTTTAGCTTTATTAACTTCAATAACCATCAATAATCCTGAAGTAGTTTCGAAGTCCTATAAGGACTTTTGGAAAGACTTAAAGAGTTTAAATTTCAAGCTTATTAAAGTTTAATTTAATTAATTGCCAATATACTTGACATAGGGGTATGCATAAATGTATATTAGCAAACTTTAAATAACATTATGAAACTATCACAATTTAATTTTGAGCTTCCTGAAGAGCGCTTAGCTGAATATCCAGCGGATCACCGAGATGAATCTAGACTAATGGTCTTAGACAGAAAAAAAGAAACCATCGAGCATAAAACCTTTAAAGATGTCGTTAATTATTTTGACGAAGGGGATGCTTTTGTTTTTAATAATACTAAGGTTTTTCCTGCTAGATTGATTGGTAATAAAGAAAAAACAGGTGCAAGAATTGAAGTATTTTTATTAAGAGAATTAAGTGACGAGCAAAGATTGTGGGATGTTTTAGTTGACCCTGCAAGAAAAATAAGAATTGGTAATAAATTATATTTTGGAGATGATGATAATTTAGTAGCAGAGGTTATTGATAATACGACTTCAAGAGGAAGAACATTAAGATTTTTATATGATGGTTCATATGACGAGTTTAGAAAAGCTTTATTTGAATTAGGTCAAACTCCATTGCCAAAGTTTATTAAAAGAGAAGAAGAGAGTTTTGACAAGGAAAGATACCAAACAATATATGCAAAACATGAAGGTGCAGTAGCTGCACCTACTGCGGGTATGCACTTTTCGAAACATTTATTAAAAAAATTAGAGATTAAAGGAATCAATATTGCTGAAATCACTATGCATGTTGGGTTAGGAACTTTTAATCCTGTTGAAGTGGAAGATTTGTCTAAACATAAAATGGATTCTGAAGAATTGTTTATAAATGAAAAGGCATGTAATATAATTAACGGAGCGAAAGCAAATAAAAATAGAATATGTGCTGTTGGAACTACTTCAATGCGAGGAATTGAATCGTCTGTTTCCTCTGTTAGAACATTGAATCCATATAGTGGATGGACTCATAAGTTTATTTTTCCACCTTATGATTTTAGAATTGCAGATTCAATGATAACTAATTTGCACACACCTAAATCTACATTATTAATGATGGCTTCAGCTTTTGCTGGCCCTGATTTTATTAAAGAAGCCTATTCAGTTGCTATAAAAGAAAAATATAATTTTTATTCTTATGGTGATGCTATGTTGATTATATAATTTTTGAAAAATGGAAGCTAAAAAAGATATTAGATCTTTAACAATTGAAGAGCTGACTTCTTTTTTTAAAACTAATAATATGCCCACTTACAGGGCTGCTCAAGTTTATAATTGGCTCTGGAAAAAATCTTGTTTATCATTTGATGAAATGACAAATGTTTCTTTAGAGTTAAGAAATCTATTAAAAAGCAAATTTGTAATTAATCACATTAAAATTGATAAGTTCCAGAAAAGTAAAGATGGAACTATTAAAAATGCCATATCATTATTCGATAATCTTTTAGTTGAATCTGTTCTAATTCCTACACAATCAAGAACTACTGCATGCATTTCTAGTCAGGTTGGATGTAGTTTGGATTGTGATTTTTGTGCAACTTCTAAGATGGATAGGATAAGAAATTTAAATCCTGATGAAATTTATGATCAGGCAGTCACTATCAACTCTCAAAGCATAAAATATCATGGTAGACCTATTTCTAATATAGTTTTTATGGGAATGGGTGAGCCTCTTTTGAATTATAATAATGTTATTAAAGGAATTGATAAAATAACAAGCAAAGATGGTTTAGGCATGTCGCCAAAAAGAATAACTGTATCTACATCTGGTATTTCAAAATTAATTATTAAAATGGCCGATGATAATGTTAAATTTAATTTAGCAATTTCTCTGCATTCAGCCATTGAAAAAACAAGAAATGAAATCATGCCTTTTTCTAAAAAATTTCCATTAGAAAATCTTTTAGAAGCTATTCAATATTGGTATTTAAAAACAAATAAAATTGTAACTTATGAATACATAGTCTGGGAAGGAATTAATGATGATGATGATCACATAAACGCATTAGTGAGTTTTTGTAAATCTTCGCCTTCTAAGGTTAATCTTATCGAATATAATACAACTGATAATAAACTTTTTAAATCAGCAAATAATAAAGCCATTAATCAGTATGTTAGTAAACTTGAAAAAAATAAAATACCTGTAACAATTCGTAAGTCAAGAGGAAAGGATATCGATGCAGCATGTGGGCAATTAGCTAATAAGTTAGATTAATAGTTTTATGAAAATTTTAGAGAAAATAAAATCACCTATCAAAAAAGAAATGGATCTTTTTGAGGAGAAGTTTTCAAGCTCTATGATTTCTGATGTTCCTTTGTTAAATAGAATTACTCATTATGTTGTAAAAAGAAAGGGAAAGCAAATGAGACCAATGTTTGTTTTTTTAACAGCAAAAATGATGTCAAATAATGGATGTGTCAATGAAAAAGTTTTTAGGGCAGCTTCTATAATTGAACTCATTCATACTGCCACATTAATTCATGATGATGTAGTTGATTCAAGTGATAAACGAAGAGGATTCTTTTCTTTAAATGCTTTGTGGAAAAATAAAATTGCTGTTTTGGTTGGAGACTTTTTATTGTCCAAAGGCATGTTGCTTTGTATTGACAATGATGATTTTGACTTACTTAAAATAATTTCTAAATCAGTCAAGGATATGAGTCAAGGTGAGCTTTTGCAAATAGAAAAAGCAAGAAGATTAGATATTGATGAAGAGACTTATTTTAATATAATTACTAAAAAAACAGCATCCTTAATTGCATCTTGCTGTGCATTAGGAGCTGCTGCTTCAAATTCTTCCAAAATTCAAATTAATAAACTTTATGAATTAGGGGAAAAGATAGGTGTTGCTTTTCAATTAAAAGATGATTTATTTGATTATGGCACAAAAAAAATAGGTAAACCAACAGGAATTGATATAAAAGAAAAAAAATTAACTCTTCCTCTTATTTATGCTTTAAATAACTCATCAGAATCTAAAAAAAAATGGCTCATTAATTCAGTTAAAAATGGTAATGACAATGCTATAAAAGATATTATAGATTATGTTACTGAAATTGGCGGGATAGATTATACTCAAAAGAAAATAAAAGAATATTATAATTCAGCAATCGAAGATTTAAAATATTTTGAAGACAATGAATTTAAAGAAAGTTTAAAAAATCTAATTAAATACGTAATTGAAAGAAATTACTAATTTATTTAAATAATATTTTTTGTTTAAATTAATACCTTATAAAAAAAATTGATTTCTAAAACCACAATAGATAAAGTTTTTGAGCAATCTCTAGTTGAAGAGGTCGTAGGTGAATTCGTACAATTAAAAAAATCTGGTTCTAACTTTAAAGGGTTAAGTCCGTTTTCTAATGAAAAAACTCCAAGTTTTGTAGTTTCACCTGTTAAACAAATTTGGAAAGATTTTAGTAGTGGAAAAGGTGGTAATGCAGTTGCATTTTTGATGGAACATGAACATTTTACTTACCCAGAAGCTATTAAATATTTAGCAAGAAAATATAATATTGAAATTGAAGAAACCCAGGTAAGTCCCTTAGATAAAGAAAAAGCTTCTGAAAAAGAAAGTTTATTTATAGTTTCTGATTATGCCAAAGATTTTTTTAGTAAAACTTTATTAAACTCAAACGATGGAAAAGCTATTGGTCTTTCTTATTTTAAAGAGAGAGGTTTTAGTGATGAAACTATTAAAAAGTATGATTTAGGGTATCTTCCAGACAAATTAAATTATTTTTCATCCGAAGCAGTCAAAAACGGTTATGACCCAGTTTTTTTAGAAAAATCTGGTTTATCAATTTTTCAAAATGAAAAATCAATTGATAGATTTAGGGGAAGGGTGATTTTTCCAATCCATAGTATGTCGGGTAGAACTCTTGGTTTTGGAGCTAGAATTTTAAACAATCAACTTAAAACAGCTAAATATTTAAACTCACCTGAGAGCTTAATATATAATAAAAGCAAAATACTATATGGAATTTTTTATGCAAAACAGGAAATTGCAAAGCTTGATAATTGTTTTATAGTTGAAGGATACACTGATGTTATTCAGTTGCATCAAAAAGGTGTAATGAATGTAGTTTCTTCATCTGGAACTGCACTTACAATTGATCAAATTACTTTAATTAGAAGATTGACTTCAAATGTCACTATGCTTTTTGATGGTGATAAAGCAGGTGTTAATGCTACTTTAAGAGGAATTGATATTATTTTAACTGCAGGTTTAAATGTTAGCGTTTGTTCTTTTCCAAATGGTGAAGATCCAGATAGTTATAGTCAAGACAAGTCATATGAAGAAATAGATGACTATTTAAAGAATAATTCACAAGATTTTATACAGTATAAAGCATCAATTTTAGCTTCAAATTCGAAAAACGATCCTATTTCTAAAGCAAATACTATTAATGATATTATTAATAGTATTTCTATTATTCCAGATAGAATTAAACAAGAAATATATATAAAACACTGCTCATCCATTATGGATATTTCTGAGGAAGTTTTATTTAATTCTTTAGCTCAGAAAACCAAAAATGAAATTCATTCTATTTCTAAAAAAAGAATTGCTAAAGTTCAAAAAACATCAAAAAATAAAGAGGTTAATTTACTTTTCGAATTAGAAAAAAAAATTATTGAAATTCTTTTGTTGTATGGAGATAAGAAAGAAAAGTTTGAAGAATTAATCTTAAAAAATGATGAAGATGGTAATGTTGTTTTGGAACCTACAATAGTCAATTCTTTAGTTTATGAAAAAATATTTCTTGATCTGCAGCAAGATGAAATTGAATTTACTAACGAATCTTTTAAAGTTATTTATGAAAAAATTATTAACGAATTTCAAAAAAATCAAAAGTTAATTTTAGAAATTTTCTTAAACAATTTAAATCAGGAACTAGCTAATCATGTTACTGGAATTTTAATGAATGAAGATCAATATGAACTTCACGATTGGTTAAGCAAGGATATTGTTGTTAAACATAAGGACAGGGTTATTAGTCAATTAGTTTCTGAAACTATATTAAGTTTAAGAACATTTTTAATTAATAAAAAAGTTGAAGAATTAAAAGAAGAAACTAAAGACAGCTTGGAAAATGATAAAATATTGGAAGAAATTGGTGAATACCATAAATTAAAAACACTTCTATCTAAGAAGCTAAACAGAGTGTTGTAGTTATTTTAATTCTTCAGGTATTTTATAAATTGGTATGGGAATCATTTTGTGTAGATTCTGCTGATTAAATTTTGTTAAAATTTCAATAACTTTCTTTTCTCTTCCTGTAAAACCAACTGACTTATTAAGAACTTTTTGCTTCATAGCCCATTCAAGTTCTTTATAGGTTGCTCCAATTTGATCTTCATCTGTTCTTCCATCATCCCACAAACCATCTGTTGGTTTAGCTTTTATAATTTCGTCTATTACACCAAGTGTTTTTGAAATTTCAAAAACATCTGTTTTGTTTAAATCTGCTATAGGACTTATGTCAACTCCTCCGTCACCATATTTAGTATAAAAACCAATTCCAAAATCTTCAACTTTATTTCCAGTACCAACTACTAAGTAATTGTTGATTCCAGCAAAATAGTATAATGTTGTCATTCTTAGTCTAGATCTTGAATTAGCTAATGATAAAAAATTATTTTGATCATTATTTTTTTCAACTGCACTTTTAAAAGAAGAAAATACGTTGTTTAGATCAATAGACTTATGAGAAATATTATTGAAGTTTTTTTGTAACCATTTTATATGGTTTGAAGCTCTGTTTACTTCATTTTTGCTTTGTAATATTGGCATGTCAATACATAATGTAGGGAGACCAGTATTTGCGCACAGAGTAGATGTTAATGCAGAATCTATTCCTCCTGAAATTCCGACTACAAATCCATTAGTTTTTGATTTCTTAGAGTAATCTTTTAGCCATTGAATTATGTTGTCAGCAATTATATCGTATTTCATTTGTAAATGTTTATTGACTTTGTGTTAAATTTGATAAAATTTTGCACACACTAAATTAATGGATTATAATAATATATTCACAGTAATTTTATTTGTTTTTTTTACAACAGGATGTAATGATGTAAATCAAGATGAAGATATAGAAATCGTCAGATTTGAAAAACAATTTTATAATTCAGATGAAAATCAATTAGATGATTTGATCTACAAGTACCCTTATTTATTTCCAAGTCAATTTCCTAAATCTACATGGGTAAATAAAATTAATGATTCAATTGAAAGAATTCTTTACGATAAATCTACAGTTCACTTTGAAGACTATGATTTTAATTCTTTAAAAATAAAATCAATATTTAATAACGCTAAAAATGTATTAGAAAACTTTAAAACTCCTAAAATTTATACTCTCATTAATAAAGGTGATTTTGTAGATAGGATGATTTATAACGATCCTTATTTGTTTATTTCTCTGAATTTATATTTTGGATCTAATTATTATAAAAACATCCCTGATTATATTTCTAAAAAAATGGATAAGTTTTTCATTCCCAATGATATCGCATTTAGAATTTCAGAATCGTATGTTAAAGATAATAATGACGACAGAACCCTATTGTCAAATATGGTTTTATATGGAAAAATCATTTATTTAAATAAGTTATTAAATATTGGTGAAGAAGATTGGGTTGTATTTAATACTTCGTTTGAAAAAATGAAATGGACTAATGAAAATGAATTTGACATTTGGAATTATTTTGTTAAAAACGAATATTTTTTTGACACAGATATTGATCTTAGGTCTAGATTTATGTTTTTAGCACCATATTCAAAATTTAATTTAGATATTGATAAAGAATCTCCGGGAGCTATTGGGCGTTGGCTGGGTTATAAAATTGTAGATTCTTATATGAAAAATAATAAAACCAATCTAAATGAATTAGTAGATTTAGATCATTATACTATCTTTAAAAAATCAAAATATAAACCATCCAAATAATGAAAAAAACTCAAATTTCCTTTAATGTAGAATTAGATGAAAACAAAATACCTGAAAAAATTTCTTGGTCTGCAACTGATGGGGGAATCAAAAATAAAGAATCTAAAGCTGTTTTTTTATCAGTTTGGGATCATGAACCTCAAGAAACTTTAAAGATTGATTTGTGGACTAAAGATATGCCAGTGGATCAGATGAATATTTTTTTTCATCAAACATTGGTGAGTATGAGTGATACTTATTTTAGATCAACTAATAATGAAAAAATGACAGATTCGTTTAAGCAATTTTGTGATTATTTTGCTGAAAAATTAAACATTAAACTTTCTTAGAGTTCAATTCGCTTGAAATGCTTTTTAAAATTTCATCTCGACCTAGTTTCGATTTAGAAGAGCTTATAAAATGTTCTGGATGAATGCCTGTTTCATCAAATAAAATTTTAAGATAATTTTCAGGGTTTTCAATAAATTCTCGTTTATTTAGTTTGTCAGCTTTTGTAAAAATTATTTTGAATTTAATGTTATTTTGGATTAGCCATTGCATAAATTCTAAGTCTATTTTCTGAAGATTTAATCTAATATCTATTAATAGATATGTTAAGTTGATAGTAGTCCTATTCAAAAAGTAATCAGTAATTATTTCTTCTATTTTTCTTTTTTCTTTTTTTGATTTTCTTGCAAAACCATAACCAGGTAGATCTACTAAAAACCATTTTTTATTAATTAAAAAATGATTTATAAGTAATGTTTTTCCAGGTGTTCCTGAAATTTTAGCTAATTTCTTACTATTTGTAATTGAATTTATTAATGAAGATTTACCAACATTAGATCTTCCTATAAATGCAAATTCATGAAATTTTTGATCGGGACAGTCTATTGATTTTGAGCTACTTTTAATAAAACTAGATGATATTATTTTCATATATCATAGTTTGTTTTCTATAAGCCATTTATAAACAGTGCTATTAAACTTTTTCGGATGTTCCATCATTGGAGCATGACCACATTTTTCAAACCAAAACAGTTTAGAGTTTGGTAATAATTTATCAAATTCTTTTGCCACTTCTGGGGGGGTAACACTATCATTTTTACCCCATATCAATGCTATGGGAACACTTAAGTTAGGAAGGTCCTTTGCCATATTGTGTCTAATTGCACTCTTTGCGACTGCTAAAATTTTTAAAACTTTTCTTCTATCATTAACAGCTTCAAATATTTCGTCAACTACTTCTTTGGTTGCTGTTTCAGGAGAATAAAAAACATTTTGGGTTTTATTTTTTATAAAATCATAATCTCCTCTCCTAGGATATGTATCACCCATTGAATTTTCGTATAGACCGGAACTTCCTGTCAAAACTAAAGCCTTAGTATTTAATGGATATAATTTCGCATGTACTAATGCTATATGTCCACCCAAAGAATTCCCAACCAAAATCACTTTTTTTAACCCTAATTGTACAATAAAATTATTAATATACTTTGCAAAGAACTTGACATTTGTATCTAGAAGTGACGCGGTATAAATTGGCAATTCGGGCATAAATACTTGATAGCCTAATTCAGGAAATTTTTCTAAAAAACCTTTGAAATTTCCTAGTCCTCCCATAAGTCCATGTAATACAATTATAGGATTACCTTCTCCTACTACAGTATATTTAAAACCATTTTTTTCAATATGTTTTAGACTACCCACTATTATTAAATATTTTTAATATTATATTAACATTACAAATATAGTTATTTACAATCATAATAAATCCTCCTTTATTTTTTTATTATTCCACTTCTTAACAAATATAAAAGATTGTTAATGAGCTATTTAGTCATATCATTTGCTTGTTGATTGTTAATTATTAACAAAGTGGTAAAATGTGGTAAAATGTGGTAAAATTTCAATATATTTGAGTTAAACCAATATTGTTGTGATTAAATTGATAGGAACATATGAATGTAAAATTGATGTCAAGGGACGTTTGATGTTTCCGGTTAATTTAAAAAAGCAATTGGGTAAGCATTTAAACGAAAGTTTTATTGTTAAGAGATCTGTTTTTCAAAATTGTTTAGAGCTTCACCCTTATTCTGAATGGAAATTAACCATGGAAAAGCTTAACAAGCTCAATAGATTTGTGAAAAAAAATAACGATTTCATAAGAAGATATAATGCAGGTGTTAGAATCATTGACTTAGACAATAACGGTAGGTTATTGATTCCAAAAGATTTATCAAAATTATATTTTTCTAATAACGAGATTGTTCTCACATCTGCTATTAATATAATTGAGGTTTGGGATAAAAATTCTTACGAGGATGTTATCACTGATCCAAATTTAAATTTTGCAGATCTATCAGAAAGTGTAATGGGTAATCAGTCAAGCGATGTATCATAATCCAGTAATGCCTAACGAGTCAATCGATAGTTTAAATATTTTATCAAACGGTATTTATGTTGATTTAACATTTGGTGGTGGAGGTCACTCAAAACTAATTTTAGAAAAATTAAGTAGTAAAGGAAAATTGATAGCATTTGATCAAGATATAGATGCAATTGAAAATAAAATTGACGACCCAAGATTTATTTTAATTAATCAAAATTTTAAGTTTTTACAACAAAATTTGAAGTATAATAACATTTCTAATCTAGATGGTGTTTTCGCTGATTTAGGAGTTTCATCTCACCAATTTGATAATGCTGAAAGAGGTTTTTCGATAAGATATGATTCTGTTATAGATATGAGAATGAATGCTAATTCTTCATTTGATGCTCAACAAATATTAAACGAATATTCGGAAAGTGAACTGTCAAATATTTTATTCATATATGCAGATTTGAGAAACTCAAAAGATATTGCAAAAGCTATTGTTGAAGCAAGGTTTATTGAAAAAATAACTAGAACCAGTCAGCTTAATGAAATACTTAGTTCTTTTCTCCCGAAAGGATTTGAAAATAAAATCCTGGCTAAAGTTTATCAAGCTTTACGTATTGAAGTCAATCATGAAATGCAAGCTCTTAAAGATGTTCTAATACAACTCCCTGTTTTAGTGAAAAAAGGAGGAATAATTTCCTTTATTACTTATCATTCTGTTGAAGATAGAATAGTCAAAAGATTTATTCAAAATGGTTGTTTTGATTCTGAACCCCCAAAAAATAAATTCGGAGTTGCTGACATTCCATTTAAAAAAAATTTTAAGTTCATTGCCCCTTCAAAAAAAGAAATCAAATCTAATAGTCGAGCTAGAAGTGCAAAATTAAGATCCGCTGTAAAAACATGAAAGAAAGTTTTAAAAAAATAATATTAGGAAAATTTTTAATTAACGAAGGTTCGATTAAAAACTGGGGTTATGTCTTTTTTTTATTTTCTATTTGTTTAATTATGATTTACTCTTCTCATTCAGTAGACAGCAAGATTATTAAAATAAGCGTATTAAAAAATGAAATTTCAGTTCTTCAAAGCAATTTCATAACTAAAAGGAAAGAAGTGATGATATTAAAAATGGAATCTAATGTTTCACTTGTAATGAGTGATAGAAATATTGAGAGTTCTAATACTCCACCAAAAAAAATAATTATTGACTAATGGAAACAAATCAAAAACAATTTTTATATAGGCTTTATCTTGTAGCTGGTATATTGGTGTTTTTGGGTTTTGGAATAGGATATAAAATTTTTCATATTCAGTATGTAGATGGTGATAATTATAGGCAATTAGCTAAAAATAAAACTATACAAAACTTCACTATTTCACCCGAAAGAGGTAATATTTTCTCTGATGACGGAAGTTTATTAGCAGCCTCAACTACTAGTTTTGATATATATTTTGACGCTGTTACTGTATCAGACAATAATTTTTCAAAATATTCAAATCAGTTATCTGAAAAACTTTCAGAAAGTTTAAATAAATCAAAAGAATTTTTTCTAAAAAGACTTGTTTCTGCTAAAAAGAATAACAAAAGGTACCAACTAATTCAAAGAGGAGTTTCAATAGAGAATCTTAATAAAATAAAACAAATGCCACTTTTTAGAATGGGTGGAGTTAGAGGGGGATTGATTATTGAGAAAAAGAATTCAAGAGATTATCCATTAAATAAAATTGCGGAAAGAACTATTGGCTATGAGAGATTGACAAAGGACGATAATTTTAGTGGAGTAGGGCTTGAACATGCTTTCGGTTCAAAGTTAAGAGGAAAAAACGGTATGCAATTAATGCAGAAAATTTCAAATGGTAAATGGAAGCCAATCTCTTCTAATAACAAAATTGAACCTATACCGGGAACTGATATAATTTCAACTATTAATATTGGATTTCAGGATATTACACATCATTCTTTACTAAAGCAATTAGAGGATTTTGAAGCTGACCATGGCACAGCAGTAGTAATGGAAACTGCAACAGGTGAAATAAAAGCCATAGCAAATTTAGGAAGAACATCAGAGGGTAAATATTATGAAAGATTAAATTATGCAGTTGGTGAACATTTGGAGCCAGGGTCAACTTTTAAGCTTATGTCAATTATTGCCGCTCTTGAGGATGGTAAAGTTGATTTGAATACTATTATTGATACAAAAAATGGTGTTCTTGATTTTTATGGATCAAAAGTAAGGGATTCTAAAAAGGGAGGATATGGAAAGATTTCTGTAAATGAAGTATTTAAGGTTTCATCTAATACAGGTATTGTAAAAATAATTAATGATGCTTATAAAGATGACCCTAAAATGTTTTCAAACAGACTTTATAACATGGGACTAAATAATAAGCTTGGTGTTTCAATTTTAGGAGAATCAAATCCTAAAATTCCACATCCAAACGATAAAGACTGGAATGGTCTTTCATTGCCCTGGATGGTTTACGGTTATGGTGTTTTATTATCTCCACTACAAATCTTAACATTTTACAATTCTGTGGCTAATAACGGAGAAATGGTCAAGCCAGTTTTTACAAGACAAAGTAATTCGATGTCAAATAAAACAATTTTAAACCCTTCGATTTGTTCGGACGATACTTTAGAGAAAGTTAAATTAATGTTAGAAAATGTTGTCAATGAAAAAGGTGGAACAGGTTATAATATAAAATCAAATATTTATAAAATTGCTGGAAAAACTGGAACGGGTCAAGTCGATTACAACACTGATAATATGCAATATATTTCAAGTTTTGTTGGTTATTTCCCAGCCAATAAACCTAAATATTCATGTATTGTAGTTATACATAAACCAAACAAGAAAAAAGGATATTACGGAGCGACAGTAGCTGCACCAGTTTTTAAGAAAATTGCTGACAAAATATACTCTTTAACACCTGAATTAGTTAATTATAATAAAATAGAAAAATTAAATTCTAGTCAAATTTATAGCAAAGTAGTAAGCCCTTTAATTGATGTTGGGAATTTATCAATAATTAAAGGGAAAAATTATAAAAACATCTTACCAGCTTTAGAAAACTTGGGCTTAGATGTTTCTTTTATTGGAACTGGTTTGGTTATCAAAAATTTTAGATTTAAAAATAAGTCGCAGAAAAAAATAGTTATTAGTCTTATATGAAGTTACTAAAAGACATATTATATAAAGTAGAAATCCAGTCTGTTATTGGTAAAACGGATGTTGATATAAATAAAATAGAATTTAATTCTAAGAAAATCATAAAAAATGATTTGTTTATAGCTATTAAGGGTTACAAATCTGATGGTAATAGTTTTATTAGTAGTGCTATTTCCAATGGTGCATCAGTAATAATCTGTAATTCATTGCCAATTGAAATCATTAAAGACGTAACCTACATTGTTGTTAATGATTCAAGAAAAACTTTAGCATTAATATCTTCAAATTACTATGATAATCCTTCAAAAAAAATAAAGCTAATAGGAATTACTGGAACAAATGGTAAAACCTCTAGCGCTACATTAATGTATCAACTTTTTAAAAGTTTCAATAAAAAAGCGGGATTAATATCTACTAATATAATTTTAGTTGATGATAATAAATTTAACACGAATCAAACTACACCTGATTCATTGTTTGTAAATTATATTTTAAACAAAATGGTTGCTTCTAAAGTGGAGTATTGTTTTATGGAAGTTTCGTCTCATGCAATATCACAAATGAGAATCTTTAATTTGAGTTTTGATGTAGGAGTATTTACAAATTTAACTCACGATCACTTAGATTATCATAATTCTTTTAAAGACTATAGAGATGTAAAAAAACAATTCTTCGATACTTTACCTAAATCAGGTTTTGCAATTACAAACATTGATGATAAGAATGGTGATTATATGGTTCAAAACACCATTTGTGAGACCTATTCATATTCTTTGAAATCTAATTCAGATTTTTCTCTTAAAATTTTAGAAAAAGATTTCAATGGAATGAAACTTTTAATAAACGATATTGAATTATGGACTAAGCTTACAGGAAGTTTTAACGCATATAATATACTTACTGTTTTTTGTGTAGCTAAAGTATTTGATATTTCTGATGAATTAGTATTACAAAATATCAGTTCTTTAAACTCACCCGAAGGAAGATTTGAGTTAATTAATTTGGAAAGTGATAAAATTGGAATAATTGATTATGCTCACAGTCCAGATTCTCTTAAAAATGTTTTGAATACTATTAACGATATAAAGAATTCAAGTGATTCTTTAATTACTGTTGTTGGATGTGGTGGTGACAGGGATAAAGAAAAAAGACCTTTGATGGGAAAAATAGCATGTTCTTTAAGTGACAAAGTAATATTCACATCAGATAATCCAAGATTTGAGGATCCAGCTACCATTGTAGATCAAATGAAAAATGGAGTAGAAAATAAAGATAAGCACAAATTTATTTTAGAATTAAACAGAAAGAAAGCTATTCAAGATGCATGTAAACTAGCTGATAATAGCGATGTTATATTAATAGCAGGAAAGGGACACGAAAAATATCAAATTAAAGGAGATGAAAAAATTGAATTTAACGACAAAGAAATTTTAATAGAATCACTAAAAAACAATAAATAAAATGTTTTATTTTTTATTTGAATATTTAGAAAATCAATTTCAGTTAACTGGTGCGAGTTTGTTTCAGTACATATCCTTTAGATCGTCTTTAGCATTTATTTTTTCATTATTTATTTCTATTCTTTTTGGAAAGAAAATAATTAGTTTTTTAAAAAAGAAACAGATTGGTGAGACAATTAGAGATTTAGGTTTAATTGGTCAAAATGAGAAAAAAGGCACCCCAACTATGGGTGGACTCATAATTATTTTTTCAACTATAATTCCTGTTTTACTTTTTTCAAACTTCACTAATATTTATATTCTTCTTCTTCTTTTCACTACTGTATGGCTTGGTATTATTGGTTTTTTGGATGATTATATTAAAATATTTAAAAATAATAAAGGAGGACTTAAGGGTAAATTTAAAATCATAGGACAAGTCAGTCTTGGTTTAATAGTGGGTTTAACTTTGTTTTTTCACCCAGAAGTGACATTAAAAAATCAGAATAATATAGATTCAAATAATATTTCACAAATTATAAGTAATGATGAATATAAGTCAACAAAAACTACAGTACCCTTTTTAAAAGACAATGAATTTGATTATTCGTTTTTCAGTTCTTTAACTCCAAACGAAAGCAAAAGTATTAGCGTTGTTGTTTTTGTATTGTTTGTTATTTTAATAATTACGTCAGTTTCTAATGGTGCTAATTTAACAGATGGAATCGATGGATTAGCGGCAGGTTCTTCGGTAATTATTACTATAACTTTAGGTGTTTTTGCATGGGTTTCTGGAAATATAATATTTTCCGAATATTTGAACATAATGTATATTCCAAGAGTTGGTGAGGTAGTTATTTTTATTTCATCTTTTATTGGAGCACTTATTGGGTTTTTATGGTATAATACTTTTCCAGCTCAAGTTTTTATGGGTGATACCGGAAGTCTTACAATTGGTGGTGTTATTGCTGTTATCGCAATAATTGTAAGAAAAGAATTATTACTCCCACTTATTTGTGGAGTTTTCCTAATCGAAACTTTATCTGTAATAATTCAGGTTACTTTTTTTAAATATACAAAGAGAAAAAAAGGTATGGGACAAAGAATTTTTCTTATGTCACCTATTCATCATCATTATCAAAAATTAAATTTACACGAGAGCAAAATTGTTGTTAGATTTTGGATAATAGGAATTTTATTAGCAATACTTTCATTAATAACCTTAAAACTCAGATAATAATGAAAAATAGTATTATTGTTATTGGAGGTGGAGAAAGTGGAGTTGGAGCTGCATATTTAGCTAGTAAGAATGGTTACAATGTTTTTCTATCAGAATTTAATACTATAGAAAAAAAATATAAAAAAATATTAGATGACAATCAAATTAATTATGAAGAAGGAGGGCATACTCTAAATAAGTTTTTTAATGCTAATGAGGTTATCAAAAGTCCTGGTGTTTCTAATAATTCCGATATAATCCTTAAAATAAAATCTAAAAATATCCCAGTAATCTCAGAAATTGAATTTGCCTTTAGATTTAATAATTCAATTCTAATTGGAGTTACTGGGTCTAATGGTAAAACAACTACATGCTCTCTAATACATCATATTCTTAAAAGTTCTGGAAAAAGTGTTGGGTTAGCTGGTAATATTGGTAATAGTTTTTCTTTTTTAACAGCTGAAAACAACTTTGAATACGTAGTGTTAGAGCTCAGTAGTTTTCAACTAGATGATGTAATTGATTTTAATCCTTTTATTTCAATAATCACCAACTTAACACCTGATCATTTGGAGAGATATGACTCAAGTTTTCAGAACTATGTTAATTCAAAATTTAAAATAATTTCCAACCACTCATCATCAGATTATTTTATTTACAATAATGATGATGACAAAATCAATTCCGAAATAAGTAATAGAAATATTAAATCGATAAAAATTCCATTCTCATTTACAAATAGCAGTCAAGATAATCTAACCTATGTTGAAAATAACAATATTAATTCTAATATAAATAATACCAATTTTATGATACCAATTGAAAATTTATCTATTAAAGGAAAGCATAATGTTCAAAATAGTATGGCTGCCGCAACTGTGGCAAAAATTCTAAATATTAGCGATCAAAAAATAAGGGAATCGTTGGGGAATTTTCAAACTATAAATCATAGACTCGAACATGTATTGACTATTCAGAAAGTAAAATATATAAATGACTCGAAAGCCACAAATGTTAACGCTGTTTATTACGCATTAGACTCTATGAAATCCTCTACTGTTTGGATCGTGGGAGGAGTTGATAAAGGAAATAATTATGAGGACTTAATTCCTTTGGTCAGGGAAAAGGTTAAAGCAATTATCTGTATTGGAATTGATAACTCAAAAATTATAGAATCATTCTCGTCATTTGTAGATTTAATTATAGAAAATGACAATATGATTGAAGCTGTAAAAAACGCATATAAAATTGCTGAATCAAAAGATAGTGTTTTATTGTCACCAGCTTGTTCAAGTTTTGATTTATTTAAAAATTATGAAGATAGAGGAAATCAATTTAAGGAAGCTGTTAGAAAATTATAATGAATTTATTTTTAGAAAAAATTAGAGGTGATAAAATAATTTGGTCAATAGTTATACTATTGGCAGTTTTTTCTTTTTTACCAGTTTACAGTGCGAGTTCTAATTTTGGAAATAGTTTTGTTTTATCAAATGTTTTAAAACATTTTGCAATTATAATAGTAGGTGTTTTAATAATGTACGGTACTCATTTGATTCCTTATAAATATTTTAAAGGATTGTCAAAGCTAGCATTACCATTCATTATAACTGTTTTACTTTTTACTTCTTTACAAGGCAGTGTAATTGACGGAGCTAATGCAAGTAGATGGATTAAATTACCGATTATAGGGTTGTCTTTTCAGCCATCATCAATGGCTACAGTGGTTCTAATGGTGTATGTGTCATTTTATCTGTCTAAAAATTATAACAAAAATATAAGCTTTTCTAAAACCATAATCCCATTATGGATTCCAATTATATTAGTTGTGTTTTTAATTTTACCTTCAAACTTTTCAACTGCTGCTATGATATTTCTTTTGATAATTACATTAATTTTCATTGGAGGATATCCTTTTAAATATTTATTAGGAATAGGCTTTTCTGGAATAATACTTTTTTCACTCTTCTTTTTAACAATTAAAAATTACCCTGATCTAATGCCTAACAGAATAGATACTTGGGTAAGTAGAATTGAAAACTTTTCATCATCTGAAAATTCAGAAAATAATTATCAAATCTTAAGAGCTAAATCTGCAATAGCATCTGGAATGATGTTTGGAGTTGGAGCAGGAAAAAGTTCAATGAAAAATATTCTTCCCCAAAGTACATCTGATTTTATTTATGCAATAATCACTGAAGAATATGGGACAATCGGAGCAATTAGCGTATTGTTTCTTTATCTTTTACTATTATTTAGAATAATAATAGTATCGTATAAGTCTAATACTGTTTTTGGACAATTATTAGCACTTGGAGCAGGGTTACCTATAATTTTTCAAGCATTTATTAATATGGGAGTTGCTGTTCAGCTTTTTCCAGTAACTGGTCAGCCTTTGCCCTTAATTAGTACAGGAGGAACATCTATATGGATGACTTTCTTAGCACTTGGGATAGTTTTAAGCGTAAGTTCTAAAGAATCTATAGAGACTATAAGCACAGATAATCCTTTAAACATATTAAGTGAAACAGAGTAGATTTTTGATTTCAGGAGGGGGTACTGGTGGGCATATTTACCCAGCTATTGCAATTGCTGACGAATTATCTACAAGGATTGAAAATAATAAAGTATTATTTGTCGGCTCATCTAATAGAATGGAAATGCAAAAAGTTCCAGATCATGGATATGATATTATAGGATTATGGATTAGTGGAATTAAACGAAAATTATATTTTTCAAATTTGTTAATTCCATTAAAAATTATTTCAAGTGTAATAAAATCTTATTTTATTATTAAAAAATTTAAACCTGATTTTGTAATAGGAACTGGAGGTTTTGCAAGTGGACCTGTTTTGTATGTTGCATCAAAGTTAAAGATACCAACCTTGATTCAAGAACAAAATTCATATCCAGGTGTTACAAATAGAATCCTTTCTAAGTCAGTTGACCATATTTGCGTTTCTTATTCAAAAATGGAAAAGTATTTTCCAAAATCTAAATTATTATTTACAGGAAATCCCGTAAGAAAAGAAATATGTATATCGAAAATAACAAAGGAATTATCATTAGATTTTTTTAATCTAAATCATAATAAAAGAACCTTATTAGTTTTAGGAGGTAGTTTAGGTGCTCTAAAAATCAATGAATTCATTGAACTTAATTTAAATTATTTTAAAAAATTAGATCTGCAAATACTATGGCAATGTGGAAATAATTATATTAATAAATATAAATTTCTTGAGTCTGATATTATAAAAGTTAAGCCATTTATTAAAAAAATGAACTATGCTTATAAAGCAGCTGATTTTATTATATCAAGAGCTGGTGCAAGTGTAATTTCTGAATTATGTATAGTTGGTAAGCCAGTAATTTTTATTCCGTCTCCTAACGTGTCGGAAGATCACCAAACTAAAAATGCAATGTCTCTTGTAGGTTTAAATTCTGCAGAAATTGTTAAAGAAAAAGATTTGAATATTAAGTTTAATCAAGTTTTTGACAAAATATTTTCATGCGAAGAATATTCTTTAAAGTTATCGAATTCTATTAAAAAAAATGAAAGACCTAGAGCCACATATGATATTGTTAACCATATTATAAAATTTTTAAAATGATAAAAGATTATAATAGAATTTATTTTTTAGGAATAGGTGGTATTGGTATGTCATCTTTGGCTTTTTATTTTATTAATGCAAATAAATCTGTTGCAGGGTATGATAAAGTAAATTCTTTGATAACTAAATCACTTTCTGAAAAGGGGGCTGAAATTCACTACGTAGATAATGATTTAAGTATTCCATTTGAGTTTTTAAACAAATCGGATACTTTAGTGGTCTATACTCCTGCAATTTCTCAATATAATAAAGAGTTTAAATATTTTAAAGACAAAGGATTTAAGATTTTAAAAAGATCAGAATTACTTGGGCTTATCTCTAAAGACAAGTTTTGTATTGCAATTGGAGGGACTCATGGTAAAACAACAACTTCATCAATTTTGTCTCATATTCTTTTCGATAATAACCTAAGCTTTACTTCCTTTGTTGGTGGAATTTCTGAAAATTATAATTCAAATTTAATACAAAATGGCAATGATGTTATTTTAGTTGAAGCTGATGAATTTGACAGATCATTTCACACCTTATTTCCAAATATAGCTTGTATAACATCTGTTGATCCTGATCATTTAGATATTTACAATTCTAAAGAAGAATTAAAAAAATCATTTATTCAATTTGTTAATAATATTAAATCCGAAGGGATATTGTTTTCAAATGAAAAAACATTGCTGGGAGGAGTTTCTTATGGATTTAGTTCCAATTGCGAATATTTCATTTCAAATTATTCAGCTACAAAGTATTCTTCTTTTTTCGATATAAATCATAATGGCAGTATAATAGCTTCTATAAATTTTAATATGCCTGGAAAACATAATGCTTTAAATGCGCTAGTAGCATTCGCTATTGGAAGAGAAATGAATATTGATAACATTGCCATTGCAAATTCTTTATCTACATTTTTAGGTGTGAAAAGAAGATTTAGTTATGCTTTAAAGACACCTAAAATAATTATTGATGATTATGCTCATCATCCAAGTGAGATTAAAGCTGTTTATGATACCGTAAAAGACCTTTATCCTTGTAAAACAAATACTGCTATTTTTCAACCACATTTATATACAAGGACAAGAGATTTTATGTCTGAATTTGCAGAAATATTATCAAAGTTTGATAATATCATTTTAACTGAAATATATCCTGCAAGAGAAAAACCTATAATAGGTATTAGCTCTTCTAAATTATTAGAATTAATAAATAATAAAAATAAATCAGTATTAAAAAAATCTGATTTATCAAATTATTTAAAAGAATCTGAATCTGAAGTTTTTGTAATAATGGGCGCAGGTGATATTGCTGATGAAGTTGAATTAATTAAAAATAATATACTTAATTGATATGAATTTAAATGTCCTTAAAATATCTTTTTTAATACTGATAGTCAGTTTATTGACTTTATTTAGTTTTAATAAAAATCAGAGTAGGAGTATTGAATTTAATGATTTGAGTTATGTTGATTCAGTCTTTAAATTTATTTCAAAAGATTCGGTTAATAAATTGTTAACACAAAGTAAATTATTTTCAAATGAAATTTTGAAAAGTAATTTAAATTTGAAGAATATTGAAAATACAATTTTATTAAATGAATATATACGTTCAGTTGAAGTGTCACTAAGTGTTGAAGGAAAATTAGGAGTAAATATTAAAGAAAAAAATCCAGTGTTCAGAGTGTTAAGAGATAAGTATTATATTGATGCTGATGGAAAAAAAATGCCATTATCAAAAAATTTCTCAGAAGAAACCCCAATTATTTTAAGTAAAGTAGATTCAATTGATTTAAAAATGTTTGGTGATTTAGGTAAATACATAAAAAATGATGAATTTTTATCAAAACATATTGCCGGATTAACTAAATCAAAAAATAAATTGATATTTAATATTGATGGTTTTCAATATAATTTGAATTTAAATAGTAATGAAAATTATATATCAAAATTTAAAAATTATAAAGCATTTTTTAATACTGTTTATTCCTCAGGCTTATTAGATAGTTTGAGATCTGTTAATCTTGATTTTAAAAATCAAGTTATAATACAAAGAAAATAAATATGGACAGAAAAAATTTATTTGTTGGATTAGATATAGGTACTACTAAAATAGTTGCTTTAATTGGCTCATTAAATGAGTACGATAAATTAAAAATTATTGGGATAGGTAAATCTAAAAGTCTAGGTGTTCATCGTGGAGTAGTAAATAATATCACTCAAACTATCCAGTCTATTCAATCAGCCGTTAGTGAAGCGGAACTAAATTCATCTGAAAAAATTGATAAAGTTATTGTTGGTATTGCAGGTCAACACATAAGAAGTCTACAACATAGTGATTATATAACAAGGATTAATTCTGATACGGTTATTGATAGTGAAGATTTAGATAAGCTAATAAATCAAGTTTATAAATTAGTTATGCTTCCGGGAGAAGAAATAATTCATGTATTACCTCAAGATTACAAGGTAGATGGTCAGGCTGAAATTAAAGAACCTATTGGAATGTTTGGAGGTAGATTAGAGGCAAATTTTCATGTGGTCGTTGGTCAAGTTTCCTCAATTAAAAATATTGCAAGGTGTATTAAGAGTGCTGGGATTGATTTTGAAGGAATTACTTTAGAACCGATAGCTTCTTCTGATGCTGTTCTGAGTCAAGAAGAAAAAGAGGCAGGTGTTGCTTTAATTGATATTGGAGGAGGTACCACTGATTTAGCTATTTTTAAAGATGGAATTATTCGTCATACATCTGTAATACCTTTTGGAGGAAATGTTATAACTGAAGATATAAAAGAGGGATGTTCTATTATAGAAAAACAAGCTGAACTATTAAAAATTAAGTTTGGTTCTGCTTGGCCGGGTGAGAATAAAGAGAATGAAATTGTTTCAATTCCAGGTTTAAGAGGAAGAGATCCAAAAGAAATTACACTTAAAAATTTATCAAAAATTATTCATGCTAGAGTTGTTGAAATAATTGAACAGGTTTATATAGAAATTAAAAATTATGGACATGAAGAACAAAAAAAGAAATTAATTGCTGGAATTGTTTTAACAGGCGGTGGTAGTCAATTAAAACATCTAAAACAACTTGTTGAATACATAACAGGAATGGACACTAGGTTAGGTCACCCCAGTGAGCATTTGGCTGGAAATAATTCAATAGATATTTCAAGCCCTATGTATGCAACTGCAGTTGGTTTAGTTATGAATTCAACAAAAATTAGTAAAAAAAATAACAAAAAAGAAGACGATATAGAAAATCATGAACTTGAAGAAATTGATGATACAAATCAAGGTGAAAGATTAACAATTTTTGAACAGTTTACCGAAAAAATAAAAACATTTTTAGATAACGCCGAATAAATTAAAGATTATGCAATTAAACCCAGAAATAAATAATTTACCATTTGATTTGCCTAAAAATCAAAGTAATGTAATAAAAGTCATCGGAGTTGGTGGAGGTGGAAGTAATGCTATAAATTATATGCACTCCAAAGGAATTAAGGGAGTTGATTTTGTTGTTTGTAATACTGATTCACAAGCTTTAGAAAATAGTAGGGTTGAAAATAAAATTCAACTAGGTATTTCGTTAACTGAGGGTTTAGGAGCAGGAGCTAATCCTGAAATTGGAGAAAAGGCAGCTGTTGAAAGTTTTGAGGACTTAAAGAAAATGCTTGAAACTAATACTAAAATGGTTTTTATTACTGCAGGAATGGGTGGTGGAACAGGTACTGGTGCAGCGCCAGTTATCTCTAAACTAGCTAAAGAGATGGGTATTTTAACTGTAGGAATAGTAACTATGCCTTTCCAATTTGAAGGTAAAATTAGAGGACAACAGGCTAAAACTGGAATCGAAAAATTAAGGAAGGAAGTAGATGCTTTAATTGTAATTAATAATAATAATTTAAGAGATATTTACGGAAATTTAGGTTTTAAAGAAGGATTTGCAAAAGCAGATGAAGTATTAGCAACTGCTTCTAGAGGAATAGCTGAAGTTATTACGCATCACTATACTCAAAATATTGATTTAAAAGATGCTAAAACTGTATTATCTAATAGTGGAAATGCTATTATGGGTTCTTCTACGGCTGCTGGTAGTAAAAGATCGATTGAAGCTATTTCTTCTGCTCTTGATTCACCATTGTTAAATGATAACAGAATTACCGGAGCTAAAAATGTATTATTACTAATTGTTTCAGGTAAAGAAGAAATAACTATAGATGAAATTGGTCTTATAAATGATTACATTCAAGAAAAAGCTGGACATGGAGCAAATATTATAATGGGAGTAGGTGAAGATTTGAGTTTAGAAAATTCAATTTCTGTAACTGTAATCGCAACAGGTTTTGATCCAAATCAACAAGATGAAATTATTCATTCAGACCCAAAAAAAATAATTCATAATCTTGATGAAAATAGCGGATATGTTCATAATCTAAACTCTGATATTCTTACAAATAAAAAGGATTCTTTACAATTTGATTTTACCTCAAATTCTATTGATTTTAAAAATACTAATACCGAAATTGCAAATTCAGAAAACTCTGAGTTGATAAATGACATTCATGTAGATTATGAAGAGTTGAATTTAATAATTAGTGAAGATGAAATTGAAATTAACGATATTCCTGTTAATTTAAATAAAATTAAAGTTATTAAGCCCGAGGAGGTTGAACCTATTGATCAAGTTTCTTTTGACTTTGATATGCCATTAAAAAAACAAATAATTGAATCAGGTAAGATTGTTCACGAGTTAATTGAGGATGTAAATGAAATAGAAGTTAATAACCCGGTTCATATCATCCCTGTAACTGAATTTAATGGAATAAATGCTAATAAATCTGGTATTGACGATTATGAAATTGAAAGTAAATTGACTGAACCTTCGCTGTCTGATATAAATATTGATAATAAAGAAATTGTTTTAAATCCTTTAAATAGTTCCATAGCTGATGGATTGTCTAAACGAACTGAAGAAAGAAAAATAAAACTGAAGGAATATAATTACAATTTTGCAAAAGCTAATAATATTAAATCTATGGAAAACGAACCTGCTTTTAAAAGATCTGGTGTTAGTTTAGATAATGTGGATCAATTTAAATCTTCCAGAACAGTTGTCAGTGAAGATTCTAATGGAGAAATTAACTTACGAACTAACAATTCGTTTTTACATGATAACGTAGATTAAAACAAAAAACATATGAAATTGATAGACAAAATATCTAGTTCAATTATTTCAGCAATGAAAGAAAAGAATGTGAGTGAATTAGAATCTTTAAGAGCAATTAAGTCAGCACTTTTATTAGCACAAACACAAAAAGGTTCAGAAGGAAATGTTAGTCAATCAGAAGAAGTTAAAATTCTTCAAAAACTGGTTAAACAAAGAAAAGAAAGTGCTGAGATATATAATAAACAAAACAGGCTAGAACTTGCAGATGTTGAAATTAGACAGTTTAAGATAATTGAAAGATTTTTACCATCTCAAATTAGTGTAGAAGACTTAGAAAAAATAATTATTGAAATTATAAATCAGACTGGAGCAGAGGGAATGAATGATATGGGTAAAGTAATGGGAATTGCATCAACTAAGCTATCGGGAAAAGCTGATGGAAAAACTATATCTAATATTATTCGCTCAAAACTAATGTAATAAATCGGCCCAGTAGTTCAACTGGATAGAATATCAGATTTCGGCTCTGACGGTTGGAGGTTCGAATCCTCCCTGGGTCACTAATAATTTATTTTTTATGAGGTTTTTTTTATATCTATTTTTTATTTTAAATATAACAAGCCTAAGTTGTCAAGACAATATAGAATCTTATAATATCACATTAAATATCAAAAACATTAAGTCTAAGGGTAATTTATTCATTGCAATATGGACTGATTCTAATGCATTTAATTCTAACAAATCAGATAGTTCAGAATCAAAAAATGGATTTAAATATGGATTTAAAGAAAGTGTTAACCAAAAATATTTTAATAAAACAATTAAACTGCCAAAAGGGAAATATCTAGTTTCAATTTATTTGGATAAAAATTTTAACAATAAAATGGATTACAATTTTCTAGGAATTCCAAAAGAGCAATATGGTTTTTCAACAAACAAAATAATAAGGTTCAGAAAGCCAAGTTTTGATGAGGCATCATTTGTCTTTCAAAACAATTTAATTTTAGATATTTCTTTGCAATAATTATAGTCTAACTGTTTTTGTAATTTTTAAATTTTTGTTAGGTTCTACAATTATATTTAATATTTCAAAAGGCATTTCAATTGAATTTAAAATTTCTTTTGTTTTTACTGTTATTAGTAATTCATCATTCGCTGGAACTTCAATTACTGAACCATAGCTATGAAAAGTGTAATCTCCTGTATATTTCAGTTTTAATGGTACTACGCTGTGATTTTTAAGTTTAATAGTTACTATCTTTTTATAATATCCATTTGATGTAATAGTTAGATTTTTGTCAATTACAGGCAAAAGGTTTTCTTTTTTTCCAATTAACATATCTCTGTGCCAAACGAAAGTTTTTTGCGAAAAAAGAGCATCTCTAATACTTCTTTTTGTAATATTTTTTGATATAATAAAGGTTATCGGTCTATGATGATTTTTTTCTTTATCAAATGTCCAATCTATTAAACCGTGTATATCACTTGTACCCATTATGGTTAAATTATTTTCAAGAGCAAGGGCTAGTGCTTCTTCTGAGTAAGTATGTTCATTTACGACTTCAATTCCATGAAATAATTTCTTTTGTAATAATCTTTCATGTAACTTATCTAAACGTGCTATTGCGTCGTCTCTATTTTCAACCCAATTAGGATGGTTCCAAAACACAAAGGCTCCTTGTTTATTGGCTTCTATCATAGCTTTCTCCCCGTCAGGATTTATTAATAAGTTAGAATCCTTAACAAATACTGCATTAAAGTGTCCAGGAGGCATTGGTTTAGTTATTTCAGAACCGTTTATTATCATTAAAGGCTCGTTTTTAGTCAACATTGCATTTGATATTTGAAATGATCTGTTTCTGTCTTTTATATCTATATCGTTCTTATAAGATAAATATTCTAAATGTTCTGTTAAAGAAATCAAGTCAAGTCCTTCCCTTCTAGCTTCTTTTACTCTTATGCTTGGCCAAACTTCTCCGTCAGAAAACACTGTATGAATATGTAAGTCTGAAGAAATTAAAAACACACCATCAGGACTTTTAAAAAATTCTTTTCGGTCTTGTGAATTTACTTTTATTAGGGAAAATAGTATAAGAATTAGTAGTGCTTTTTTTTTCATTATTAAAAGTTTGATTAATTGTTTTACTATATTTAATATAAATTTACAATTTAATTTTAAATATAATGAAACACATAAAATATCCTATTTTAATCACATTTCTATTTATTTTTAATTCTTGTGCCTCTCTATCTTTATTTTCACCTGAAACACATAATCATTATACTAATAGTAATGATAGTTTAAATAAAAATGAGCCAGTAGTAAATAAAGCAAATACTATAAATTTATTTAATGGCACTGATTTAAGTGGTTGGATTATTTATGGAACTGAAAAGTGGTATGTTGAGGACGGTTTGTTGATATGTGAAAGTGGACCAAATGCTGAATACGGGTATCTAGGTACTGATGATTATTACAAGGATTTTGTTTTGAACCTTGAGTTTTTGCAAGAGGCTAATGGAAATAGTGGTGTTTTTTTTAGATCAACTATTGAAGGCACTAAAGTTAGTGGTTGGCAAGTTGAGGTAGCTCCACCAGGATCATTCACTGGAGGAATATACGAGTCATACGGTAGAGGTTGGCTTGTAAAGCCTAGTTTTGGTAAAGATTCATCTTTGATTATGGGCGATTGGAATAAGCTTACTGTAAAAGTTCAAGATCAAACCGTTACTACTTGGTTAAATGGCAAAAAAATGATTTCTTATACTGATAAAAATATTGGTGAAGCTAATGGTAGAATTGCTTTACAAATTCATGATGGCGGTGGAATTAAGGTTAAGTGGAGAAACATTAAACTTCACAAATTAGACAGTCAGATATAGATATTAACTTTTAAAAATTTTTCCAGAAGAATGGTCTCTAGAGGCGCCAGTAACATTTTTCAAACAATTTATTTTATTGTCAAATCGAAGTAAACCCATATAAGCAAAAATTAAAGCTTCTTTATTATTAATAATTTCTTTTTCTGGTATAATAACTTCGCATCTTAGCTTACTTTTCAATTTATTAATTATAGTTTTATTGTATGTTCCTCCTCCTGTAACTAATATTTTTTCGTTTTTTATATTTCCTTTAATTGAATTTTCAATCTGTTCTGTTATATGTTCGACAAATGTTTTTAATACATTATGATTATTAATTGAATATGAATCTATTAATGGTAATATGTTTTCGTTTACATATTCAATTCCCAATGATTTTGGTCCCTTAAGTTTATAATAGTCTAAGGAATTCAATTTTTTCAATAAATTAACATTCACACTTCCTTTCTCAGAAAGTTTTCCATTTTCATCAAAAGGTTTACCTAGTTTTTTTGAATAATAATTTAGAACTGTATTGACAGGGCAAATATCAAAAGCCTTAATTGATTTATTTTTTTTTATTGAAATATTACAAAAACCACCAAGGTTTAAGCAATACTTATATTCTTTAAAGAGGTTTAAATCTCCAATAGGTACTAAGGGAGCACCTTGCCCTCCAAGTTCTACATCTTGAGTTCTGAAGTCACATATTAAACTAGAGTTTATATTATTAAATATTATTTCACCATTTCCAATTTGTTTGGTTATACCTTTTTCTGGCTTATGAAAAACTGTGTGACCGTGAGAAGAGACTAAATTGACTTTTGGACCTCCTATTTCAAACATAAATTTATTAATATAATTACTAATTAGTTTTCCATATTCATGATCTAAAATATTAAGATCCTTTTCGTCCAAATTTATAGCATTTGAAAGTCTATCTATCCAATTAGATGAATAATTGAAAGTTTCACTATTTAAGATTTTAAACTTAGAATAATTATCGCTGTCAAATGACACTAAGCATAAGTCAAGCCCATCAAGTGAAGTCCCGCTCATAACACCAATAACGTTAATGGGTTTTAAATACACATTTTAAAATATGTTATTAAATTAATTAAAAACTTTGTAATTAATTTAATTAATTAGAGAGGATAATTCAGAAATTGTTTCAGTGGGATTTTTAGATTTAAACACAAAACTTCCAGCAACTAGTGCGTTAGCTCCACAATCAATTAGTTTTTTTGCGTTTTCTGAATTAACACCGCCGTCTATTTCAATGATTGCTTTAGAACTTTGTTCTTTGATCAATGATTTAAGTTCCTCAATTTTAGAGTATGTACCTTCAATAAACGACTGACCACCAAATCCAGGATTAACACTCATAATACACACTAAATCAAGTTCCTTAATAATTGATTTTAATGATGAGATTGGAGTGTGAGGGTTTATAGCTACACCAGCTTTCATTTTTAAATCTTTGACTCTCTGAACAGTTCTGTGTAGATGAGTGCAAGCTTCGTAATGAACAGTTAGGATATCTGCACCAAGTTCAGCAAAGCTTTCTAAATAATTGTCAGGGTTGACAATCATTAAATGAACATCTAAAGTTTTTTTTGCATTTTTTTTTAAAACTTTCATTATTGGAGTTCCAAAAGAAATATTTGGCACAAAAACTCCATCCATTACGTCAATATGAAACCAGTTAGCTTCACTTTTATTTACCATTTCAATTTCACTATTTAGATTTCCAAAATCACAAGCAAGCATTGATGGAGCAATTATATTCATTATTAACCTAAATAAGTTTTTAATATCCTGCTTCTTGAAGTGTGTTTAAGTCTTCTGATGGCCTTTTCTTTAATCTGTCTTACTCTTTCTCTAGTAAGATCGAATGTTTCTCCAATTTCTTCTAAAGTCATAGCGTGTTTCTCACCTAAACCAAAATATAATCTAACTACGTCAGCTTCTCTAGGAGTAAGTGTTTCAAGAGCTCTCTCAATTTCAGTTCTTAGAGATTCATGTAATAAATTTCTGTCAGGATTTGGTGATTCACCACTACGAAGAACGTCATAAAGATTTGAATCTTCTCCTTCAACTAATGGTGCATCCATAGATACGTGTCTTCCAGAGTTTTTCATAGATTCTTTAACGTCAGAAACTGTCATGTCTAACTCTTTAGCAATTTCTTCTGCTGAAGGAACTCTTTCATTAGCCTGTTCCAAAAAAGCATACATTTTATTAATTTTATTAATAGAACCAATTTTATTTAAAGGAAGTCTAACTATTCTTGATTGTTCTGCTAAAGCTTGTAATATTGATTGCCTAATCCACCAAACTGCGTACGAGATAAATTTAAATCCTCTTGTTTCATCAAATCTTTTAGCAGCCTTAATTAAACCTAAATTTCCTTCATTTATTAGATCGGGAAGAGTCAGTCCCTGATTTTGATATTGCTTTGCTACTGAAACAACAAATCTTAAATTTGCTTTTGTAAGTTTGTCTAATGCATTTGCATCTCCTGCTCTAATTTTTTGAGCTAATTCAACCTCTTCTTCAGCGGTAATTAAGTCGACCTTTCCTATTTCTTGTAAGTATTTATCTAAGGATGCAGTTTCTCTATTGGTTACCTGTTTGGTTATTTTTAATTGTCTCATTGTGATGTATTAGACTTATTATACGTTAAAATATATAAAAAGGTTACAGTAATTATAAATTCAATTATCTATTGCCTCTATTATTATTTCTATTATCTCTCCCTCTGTTGTCTGTTCGAGGAGCCCTAGGTGGTCTTTCAACGTAACCTTCAGGCTTTTCCAATAAAGCTTTTCTTGAAACTTTTTCTTTTCTTGTTCTTGGATCTGTTCCAAAGTACTTAACTTCTAATTCATCTCCAAGTTTAAGAACGTCACTAACATTATCTGTTCTTTCCCAAGCAATTTCACTTACGTGTAATAAAACTTCATTTCCTGGAGCATCCAGATATTCAACTACAGCTCCAAAATCTAACATTTTTATTACTTTAACTTTATAATTATCCCCTTTTACTGGTTTAAATAAAAGTGACTCTATTTTAGTTAGAACAGAATCAATTCCTTCTTGATCAGTTCCAAGTATTTCTACAATTCCTTCTTCAGTTACAGGATCTTCATTTATAACGATTGTACAACCAGTTGTTTTTTGTAACTCTTGAATTACTTTACCACCTGGTCCTATAAATGGTCCTATAAATTCATTAGGAATTCTACTAGTAACCATTTTTGGAGAATGTGATTTAACATCTGCATTTGGTCTTTCTATAGTTTCAGTTATTTTATTTAAAATATGAAGTCTTCCATCTCTTGCTTGTTTTAATGCATTAACTAAGATTTCATATGATAATCCTTTAATTTTAATGTCCATTTGGCAAGCAGTTATTCCTTCAGAAGTTCCAGTAACTTTAAAGTCCATGTCTCCTAAATGGTCTTCATCACCTAAAATATCACTTAAAACTGCATACCTATCTCCATCTGAAATTAGTCCCATTGCAATTCCGGAAACAGGTCTAGTTATTTGAACTCCTGCATCCATAAGTGCCATAGTTCCTGAACAAACTGTTGCCATTGAAGATGAACCGTTAGACTCAAGCACTTCACTTACTACTCTCACAGTGTAAGGACAATCATCTGGAATCATTCCCTTTAATCCTCTTTGAGCTAAGTTACCATGTCCAACTTCTCTTCTTGATGTTCCTCTAAGAGGTCTTGCCTCTCCAGTACAAAATGGTGGGAAGTTATAATGAAGATAAAAATTTTCTTCACCTTCAAAAGAAGGCATGTCAATTTTGTTAGCATCTCTGGATGTTCCAAGAGTAACTGTAGCTAGAGCTTGAGTTTCTCCTCTTGTAAAAATAGCAGATCCATGAGTAGACGGTAAGTAATCTACCTCACACCATATATCTCTTATTTCATCAGTTTTTCTTCCATCAAGTCTTACACCTTCGCTTAATGTAAGCTCTCTAATAGCTTCTTTTTGAGACTTATTAAAGTATTCTCCAATTAGTTTTCCGTGCTCTTCAATTTCCTCCTCATTAAAAGATGATTTAATTTCCTCTTTTAAATTTGAAAAAGCTAAACTACGTTCAGCTTTAGAAGTTCCTTTTTTAGCTATAGCATAACATTTATCATATGAAGCGTCGTGAATTACTTTTGCTAATTCCTCATTTTTACTACTAGTTTCATATTCTCTTACTTGCTTTCTTCCAACTGCATCTGCTAATCTCTCTTGTGCCTTAATTTGAATTTTTATTGATTCATGGGCGAATTTGATTGCTTCAGCCATTTCCTCTTCACTACACTCATCCATTTCTCCTTCAACCATCATTACTGAATCAGCTGAAGCACCAACCATCATTTCAATATCAGCATTAGCTAATTGAGCTCTGCTTGGGTTGATAACAAATTTACCATCAATTCTTGCTACACGAGCTTCTGATATTGCACATTCAAAAGGGAAATCACTTAATTGGATAGCAGCAGAGGCTGCAAGTCCTGCAAGAGCATCAGGCATTACATCTTCATCATGAGACATTAATTGTATCATAACCTGAACCTCAGAATGATAATCTTTTGGGAATAAAGGACGTAATACCCTGTCTACTAATCTCATAGTTAACACTTCGCCATCACTCGGTCTAGCTTCTCTTTTAAAAAAACCTCCTGGATATCTTCCCGCAGCAGCAAATTTTTCTCTATAATCTACAGTAAGAGGAAGGAAATTAACATTGCTTGCTTCGTAGTTAGAAACTACAGTACATAAAAGCATTGCTTTCCCCATTTGAACAACTACTGAACCGTGTGCTTGTTTAGCAAGTTTACCGGTTTCTATAGTTATTACTCTTCCATCTCCTAAATCGATGGATTCATTATAAGTTTTGATTTTCATATTTTTCATTAAATTAATTAAGTTGTGTTGTGTCTTAAGTAGAATACCAATGAAAAACTATGTAAAACTATTTACGTAAGTTTAATTTCTTGATTATCTCACGGTATCTATTAATGTCTTTTTTCTTTAGATAACTCAACAAACTCTTTCTTTTACCAACCATCATCACTAAAGATCTTTCTGTATTAAAATCTTTTCTGTTGTTTTTAAGATGTTCAGTTAAGTGATTTATTCGTTTTGTGAATAATGCAATTTGACCTTCCGCCGAACCAGTATCAGATTCTGATTTTCCGTGTTCTTTGAAAATTTCTTTTTTGTTTTCTTTTGTTAAATACATGCCAATATTGTTATAAATGATTCTTATGTAGCAAATTAATTTTTAATAAGCGCGGCAAATATAAGATTAAATTTGGTAAATATGTAATTTTAAATAGACCTTAATGGTCTATTGAGGATCAAATCAAAATAAAGATTAATTTTTTTCTTGAGTTCAGTTCTAGAACTTATAAAATCTAAAAATCCATGTTCTAATAAAAATTCAGAAGTTTGAAAACCCTCTGGCAAGTCTTTTCCTGTGGTATCTTTAACAACTCTTGGCCCAGCAAAAGCTATTAATGCTCCAGGTTCAGAAATATTAATATCTCCAAGCATTGCAAAAGATGCTGTTGTACCACCAGTTGTTGGATCAGTACAAAGAGATACATATGGCAATTTATTATTAGCTAGCTGAGCTAGTTTTGCAGATGTTTTAGCCATTTGCATTAAAGAAATGGCTCCCTCCATCATTCTAGCTCCTCCAGATTTTGAAATTATAATTAAAGGAAGATTCTTTTTAATTGCAGTGTCAACAGCTCTACTAATTTTTTCACCTACAACTGAACCCATAGATCCACCAATAAATTTAAAATCCATACATGCTATTACAACATTTTCACCATATGATTTTCCTACAGCAACTTTTACAGCATCATTCAATCCTGTTTTTTTTCTTGCAACCTTTACTCTTTCATTATAAGATTTTTTATCTATGAATTTTAAAGGATCTTTAGATTTAATATTTTGATCTATTTCCTTAAACTTATCATCAAATAAAATATTGAAATATTCTTGGCTACCAATTCTTATGTGAAACCCGTCTTCTGGTGAGACAAAAGAGTTATTTTCTAATTCTTCAGTATCAATAATTTTTCCAGTAGGTGTTTTATGCCATAAACCCTCAGGTGTATCCTTTTTTTCTTTTGTGGAAGTATGTATTCCTTTTGTTTTTCTTTTAAACCAAGCCATATAAAGGATGTTTTTTCAAATATACTAAACCAAATTTAGTTCAAAGTATTTACGTTATTTAGATCTTCAAACGCTTGAGTAAGTCTAGAAATAAAACTTTCTTCTGCTTTTCTTAACCAAGCTCTTGGATCATAATATTTTTTATTAGGAATATCAATGCCTTCAGAATTTCCTATTTGAGATTTCAAGTAATCTTTATTTGTATTAAAATAATCTCTGATACCGCACATAAATGCATATTGCATATCAGTATCTATATTCATTTTAATTGCTCCGTAATCTATTGCTTCTCTAATTTCTTCGACAGATGAGCCTGATCCACCGTGAAATACAAAATTTATACTATTATGCTCTAAATTGTATTTTTTAGAAATATAATCTTGAGAATTTTTTAAAATTTTTGGGGTCAGTTTTACATTTCCAGGTTTGTAAACTCCGTGAACATTTCCAAATGCAGCAGCAATCGTAAATTTATCACTTATTTTAGATAATTCTTCATATGCATATGCAACTTCTTCAGGTTGAGTATAAAGTTTTGAGTCATCTACGTCAGTGTTATCTACTCCATCTTCTTCACCACCTGTAATACCTAATTCTATTTCTAAAGTCATTCCTATTTTACTCATTCTCTTTAAATATTCTTTACAAATAGAAATATTTTCTTCAATTGGTTCTTCAGAAAGATCTATCATATGAGAACTAAATAGAGATTTCCCTGTTTTCTCAAAGTGTTCTTCACTTGCTAAAAGTAATCCATCAATCCAAGGTAAAAGTTTTTTTGCTGCATGATCTGTATGTAAAATTACCGGAACATTGTACGCTTCGGAAAGTTCGTGAACATGTTTTGCACCAGCTATAGCACCTTTAATTGCAGCATTTTGATTTTCGTTTGATAGTCCTTTCCCTGCGTTAAAAATAGCTCCTCCATTTGAAAACTGTATAATCACTGGAGCATTTAATTTTGAGGCTGTTTCTAAAACTCCATTAATTGAATTAGATCCTATTACATTTACTGCAGGAAGCGCAAATTTTTTCGCTTTTGCTAGATTAAAAATTTCTTGAACTTCGTCCCCCGTAGCAACACCACCTTTGATTTTATTATTCATTTTGAGTTTTTGTTAGGGCGCTAAAATAAAAAGAATTATTGATCCTAAAAAGGATAATTTAAACCAATGTTAAATACAGCCTTTTGTAAACTAAAATCAGTAAACCATCTATCTTTGGCCTTGAGAATAGGATTATAAGTTTTTAGCCCCATGTCTAGTCTCAAAATAAAATATCCAAGGTTATATCTTAATCCCACTCCACTTCCAATAGCTATTTCATCAAAATCTTTAAAACTATTAAATGTTCTTTTAGAATTATCAGTGTCATCAAATACATTCCATATATTTCCAAAATCTCCAAATACAGCACCATTTAATTTCCCTAAAATTTTAAATCTATATTCGATATTCAGAGCTATTTTCATATTAGCTTCGTTAAATTCACTTAGAGCTTCACTACTTCCAGGTCCAAGTCTGTAAACTTCCCATGCCCTATTATCATTTGATCCCCCTGCAAAAAAGGATTTTGAAAAAGGAATATTATTTGAGTTTCCAAAAGGGATAGCTATTCCAAAAAATGATCTGAAAGCTATTTTTGAGTTTAATCCAACTGACCAATGTTTAATGTAACCTAACTCAGTTTTTATAAATTGTGAGTAGGCTAGTCCTAATAATTTGTTTTTACCAAATTCATCTTTAGAAACATTTAAAAGATTACTAGCAATATTTGCAATATTTCCTGAGAGTTCTACTTTTAATTTAAATTCCGAAAACTTATTCTCAAAGATATTTATTTTTGACTTATTTGAATAAGAAAAACTAGAACCTATGATTAGATTATTAGATGTTAATCTTTTTTTTCTATCATTTGTATAATTAATTTTGTTAAAATCATCTTTTGATACCGAAAATTTTTCAAAAACAACATCATTGATAAATGAATTAATTCCATCAGGAATAATTAAGTTGTTATTTACATCAAAATAATTTGACGGAGTATTATAGATTTTGGCAATGTCGTTAATAGAGTTAAATGAATTTGAGTATATGTTAAAGTAATTAATAATGTTTTTATTATTTACAAATTCAATATTTATTAAACTGAAATTGTTTCTTCTAGATTTTTCGTCTGTCCATTCATAATTTAAGTCAAATTTAAAATTTTGTCTATCTAGCCCAATATTTGTTTGATTTGATGTTCCAATATTTAAATATGTAATTGGTTTATTTTCTGTCTTAATAATTTTTTTCAAGTTAATTGTTGGAAAAAGTCTTGGGAATTTTAGCCTTAAGTCAAATCCGTATTCTGAAATAGTAGTATTTGCTGACTTTCCTATAGTTCCTCTAGTAGTAAATTCTAATTTCTCTCCCGATTTAAAAATATTTCTATTGATTAATGACGTTTCAAAAGCTATTCCAATATTCTCAATATTAGAGTGTTTCAGGTCTAAACCAAATCTAAACGAATATTTTTTTTTAGGCACTAAAAATATATTAGCCTCCAATTGTTTATCCGTTTCGTTTATATAACTGTAATTAATTGATGGGTATTGAAAATTATCAAAATTATTTAACTGATTTATTGTTTTGGTTCTTTTAAAATCACTATAAAAATCATTTTCCTTAACCAAAATCAAATCAGATAATATCTTAGGGTTATAATCTAAAGTAGAGTTAGAGAAAAAATTAATAGAATCGTATTTAAATAATTTCTTAGTTTCATTGATTATCTCTTCATTTTCTACGAATAAATTAATTTTGTTTACAGTATGTTTTTTGTAATATTTGTTTAAACCTTTTTCTTTAATAATAATTTCAACTGGAATATTGAATTTTAAATTTGTTGTATCAAGATTTATTTTAAAAGAAATAGAATTTATTTGAAAATCGTAAATTCCGAAATTTTTAAATAAATTATCAATTCTGTTTCTTTCTAATTCAAACTTCTTAGTATTAAAAATTGTATTCGATTTTAATATTGATTTTTCAATGTTTAAATTAAATATAGATTCTAAAACTTTAGATTCAATATTTGTAGAGATACTGTCTAATATGTATTGATTACCAGTCTTTACATTATATATAACTTTACCTAATTTTTTATTATTTTGATCAATAATTACTTTTGAAGATATTTTAGAATTAAAATATCCATTATTTTTATAGTATGATTTTAAATTTTCAATTGAAATTTTTGTTTTTACAGAATCAATAATTTCTAATTTTTCTCCATTCTTTTTTTTCCAATTGTTTAAGTCCTTATAGTATTTGTTTAATTGTGAAACTTGCTTTTTAGAAAGTACTGAATTAAGTCTCTTTTCTCTGTTGACTCTCTTGTTGATCCAATTATTAAATATTGAATCACTATTTTTTTTTGATGATTGATATAGTTTGCCTGCTAAAGGAAATCCAATTAAGTAAGTGTTTTTATTTTGAGCTAGAAGGGGAGACAATGAGTCAGTAGAAATCTGTAAACCATTTACAAAAATCTCATTTGATCTAAGTATTAAATTACCTCGATTTAGATCTTTTGTTATACTACAGCTAAAAATTGTAAGACTGGTAGTTACAAATAATGTTATTTTTGTTATAAATTTTTTCACATTACAATTATAATTCAAAAATACATCATTATTAATGCTTAGCAAAAACGAAATAAAACTGATTAAAAGTTTGAAAAATAAAAAACAACGTCATTTGAATAAAATGTTTGTAGTTGAAGGAAAAAAATCAGTTTCTGAATTTATTAATTCATCATTTGATTTACATAAATTGTTTTCAATCAATATTAATGATTTTAATATGATTGATGTAAATCAAATATCAAAATCTGAATTAGGAAAAATTAGTTTTTTAACTAATCCAGATGATCATTTAGCAATTTTTAAAATGCCAGACGAAAAGCCTTTAAATGAAAATTATTTATTAGTAGGTTTAGAATCAATAAACGACCCTGGTAATCTAGGAACTATTATAAGAACATGTGAGTGGTTTGGAATTAAAGATATAGTATGTTCTTTAGATTCAGTAGATTGTTATAACCCTAAGGTTGTTCAATCCGCTATGGGTTCTTTGTCTAGAATTAATATCACATACTTAGATCTGACAAAGTTTTTAAAATCAAAATCGCTAAAAAAATTCGGAACTTTTATTGATGGAGAATCAGTTTTTGAAAATAAAATTAGTGTAGATAAAGGAATTGTAGTTTTTGGAAACGAGGCAAATGGTATTTCTGATGATCTTAGGGTTTTGTTTGATATTAAGTTAACAATTCCAAGATTCAATAATGAAAGTTATCCTGAAAGTCTAAACCTTTCAAATTCAGTAGGTATTGTTTTATCAGAGTTTTCAAGGAAGTTTAATGAAAAGAGAAGTTTATAAAAATTGCTCTAGCAGACATTTTATCAATGTTGCCTGTGTAAATACTAGTTGACGTATTATCTGGAATTAGTTCATTCTTTAAAGAAAAAACTCCTCTGATTGATGGAGAAAATTTAAAATATTGTAAGTAAAAGTCAATTCCAAATCCCAGTTCGTAATAAAATGTATTTGTTTTGACTCTAAAAACATTGGATGTATTGTCTTGTGGATTATTTTGATTACTGGATAAATTAAATGAAGTTGATAAACCACCCAAAACATAGGGTCTAATATTATTATATCTTTTTGCGCTATATTTTAATAATAATGGTAATTGAATGTAAGTAGATTTAATTTCCCTTTCTTCATCATTAGGATACAAGACATTAAGCTTATTTGTCTTTAGCCCTGGTTCAAATCTTAAATTAAGATTTTTTCTTAATTTCAAATCTCCAATTAATCCAACACTAAAACCAAATGAATTTTCAATGTTAATTCTTTCGTTAGAGTTTGGATTGTTTAAGTAATCAAGTTTATAGTTGTAGTTGTTTAATCCTATGTAGTATCCGAAATGGATTTTTTTTTGATCAAAATTTTGTAGGTTACTAATTTTTGTATTATTTCTTTGTGAATAAATACTTGTTGACAAGAAAAAAAGGGATAAAAAAAGTGAAAATCTTTTCATTTACAATCAAATGTAGTAAAGAAAATTATGTTTAAGAATGATAATAACCAAATAAATATACTTCATTTTTTAAAATCAAGTATATTTGTGTTGTAATACCAAGTTGTATTTATGAAAATCATAATTGCCGGAGCAGGCGAAGTTGGATATCATTTAGCAAAGTTGCTCTCATTTGAATCTCAAGATATTACCTTAATTGATAATAATGAGTCAAGTATTAATATTGCTGAAAACAAACTTGATATTAAAACTATTGAAGGAGATTCTACTTCTATTTCAGTTCTAAAAAAAGCTGATGTTGAAAATTCTGATTTAGTTGTTTCACTCACAAGTTCGGAATCTACCAATTTTACTACTTGTTTTTTATCAAAACAACTAGGTGCAAAACGTACTATTGCAAGAATTTCTAATGTTGAGTTTCTGGAAAATTCAAATTCTATAGATTTTAATTCTATTGGAATTGATGTTTTGATATCTCCTGAAAATTTAGCAAATGAAGAGATTAAACATTTAATTAACGAATCAGCTTTTTCCACTAGTCATGATTTTGAAGAGGGGATATTAAAAATGATGGGTATTAAATTATCAAAAAACGCCCCTTTTATTGGTAAAACAGTTATGGAGGCTGCTTCTGTTTTTCCAGGTATTCACTTTATGCCTATTGCCCTTAAAAGAGAAGATAGTGAAACAACCATAATTCCAAGAGGAAATACTATTTTTTGTGAATCAGATCAAGTCTATTTTATAACTAATAAAAAAGGATTAAATGAATTGTATAATTTAATTGGCACTGTAAAGCAAAAAATTAATAATGTTATGATCCTTGGAGCAGGAAGAGTTGGATCAAAATTGGCAAAAGATTTAAGTGAAAAAGGGCTAAATGTTAAGTTGATCGAAAAAAATAAAGATAAAGCAAGTCAATTAGCTGAAGATCTTAATAATGTTATGGTTTTAAATGTTGATGGAAGAAATATTGATTTTTTAGTTGAAGAAAATCTAGATAATATGGATGCTTTTATTGCTACTACAGGAAATTCTGAAACAAATATTATGTCTTGTTTAATGGCTAAGTCTAAGAACATAAAAAAAACTATAGCTCTTGTTGAAAATATGGATTATTTCAACCTTTCGCAGTCAATAGGAATTGATACATTAATTAATAAAAAACTTTTAGCAGCTAATGATATTTTTAAATATGTAAGAAAGGGTGAAATTGTTGAATTAGCAAAACTAAGCGATATGGATGCTGAAATTGTTGAGTTTATTGTTAATGAAAATTCTAAAGTATTAAACAAAAAAATTGTTGATTTAAATTTTCCTTTGGACGCAATAATTGGTGGTGTCATAAGAGGAGGAAATGGATTAATTGTACTTGGTGATTTTGAAATTAAAATTGGTGATAGAGTTTTAGTTTGTTCAACTCCCGAGGGATTAAAGACGGTGGAAAGTTTATTTTTATAACTATTTATGTTTAAACTTAATAGAAAATTAATCTTATATATCATAGGTCTTTTGTTGTTGTTCAACGGATTAGCTATGCTTTCTTCTTCTTTTGTTAGTTTTATTACAAATGACGGTGTTTTGAAAGAAGTTACAGCCTCAGCTATTATTACAATTATAATAGGTTGGCTACTAATGAAATTGACAAAAAGTAATATTAGACAAATTAATAAACGTGACGGTTATCTAATTGTTACAATTGGCTGGCTCACTATGGTTTTCTCAGGAATGCTTCCTTATTATTTAACAGATTCTATTACTTATTTTCCCAACCTTCTTTTTGAAACCATGTCCGGTTACACTACAACAGGTTCGACTATACTAAATGATATTGAAGCATTGCCAAAAAGTATCATTTTTTGGAGAAGCATGACTCATTGGCTTGGCGGTATGGGTATTATTGTATTAGCAATAGCTATTTTACCTTTACTAGGCATTGGTGGTATGCAACTTTTTTCTGCCGAAGCTCCAGGCACTGGAATTGGTGGTGATAAAATACACCCCAGAATTAGTGATACCGCTAAAAGACTTTGGATAATTTATGTTGGATTAACAATCCTAGAGACTGTATTGTTAAAACTTGCTGGTATGAGTTTTTTTGATGCAATTAACAGTTCGATGAGTAATATTGCTTCCGGTGGTTTTTCATCTAAAAATGAAAGTATTGGGTATTGGAATGATACTCCTCTTATTCAGTATATTATTATTTTATTTATGTTCTTAGCAGGAACTAATTTTATCCTTATATATTTTGGACTTACTGGAAAACTCAAGAAAATTATTCAAGACACTGAATTTAAATGGTATTTTTCTTTTATTGTAGTGTTTACTATAATTGTTACTTCTGTATTGTTTTTTTCAGTTGATTTAAATGAAACTGATGTCTTTCATCCTCAGGTTTTAGGAAAGTTTGAAAGCAGTTTTAGACATTCACTTTTTCAGGTTGTAGCTTTAGTGACTACGACTGGCTTTGTCACTGGAGATTTTATTTCTTGGACTCCTTTTTTAACTATGTTATTTTTTGGTATTATGTTCATGGGAGGTTCATCTGGCTCAACATCTGGTGGAGTAAAAGTATTGAGACATTTGATTTTAATAAAAAATGGTATGTTAGAGTTCAAAAGGTCTTTACATCCAAATGCTATTTTTCATCTAAGACATAATAATTCTGTGGTAGAAAAACCAATTATTATTCATGTTTTAGCTTTCTTTATTTTATATCTAATATTATTTATTATTGGTGCTGGAGTTTTGAGTTTAGTAGGTCTTGACTTTGAATCTGCTATAGGAGCAGCAGCATCATCAATTGGAAATGTAGGTCCTGCTTTGGGAACTCTTGGTCCCTTAAGTAATTTTGAAAGTTTGCCTGTAATTGGAAAATATTGGTGCTCTTTTTTAATGTTAATTGGTAGGCTGGAATTATTTACGGTATTAATATTATTTACGCCCTATTTTTGGAGAGATCACTAATCTTCAACTGCATTTTTAATTCGTTGAATAGCATTTTTGATATTTTCAGTTGAAGCAGCATAAGATATCCTGATATTATTTGGAGAACCAAAAGCTTCTCCGGTAACAGTTGCAACATGTGCTTTTTCGAGTAAATAAATAGCAAAATCAGAGGCATTATTTATTTTTTTCTTCTTCAGAGTTTTACCAAAAAATGATGATATATCAGGAAAAACATAAAAAGCCCCTTTCGGCTCATTTAATTTAAATCCTTTTATATCTTTTAAAAGGTTAATTATCAATTCTTTTCTTGATTTAAATTCATCTATCATGTATTTGATTTCACTAACAGGTGCTTCAAGAGCAGCTATACAAGCACGTTGAGCAATACAGTTTGTTCCACTAGTGATTTGTCCTTGCATTTTTGTGCATGCTTTAGCTATCCAGTTTGGTGCACCAATATAACCAACTCTCCATCCAGTCATGGCAAATGCTTTTGCTAGCCCATTAACAGTGATTGTTCTGTCATACATGGACGGAATTTTTGCAAAACTAAAATGTGGAATACCATAATTTATGTGCTCATAAATTTCATCAGATAGTATAAATATGTCTGGGTATTTTTCTAAAACCTTAGCCAATGCTTTGTATTCTTCTTCTGAATATACAGAACCACTTGGATTGTTAGGAGAGTTTATAATTACGAGTTTAGTTTTACTAGTGATTGAATTTTGTAATTGAACTGGAGTAATTTTAAAATCACTAGAAATATCAGATCTAATTTCAATCGGATTTCCTTCAGCTAGAGTAACAATTGCAGAATAACTTACCCAATATGGCGCTACAAGTAAAACATCATCACCTGGATTCACTAATACTTGAACAGTATTGGCAATAGATTGTTTAGCCCCTGTAGAAACAACAATTTGGTCAGGTTTGTACTCTAAATTATTATCTCTTTTAAATTTTTTACAAATAGATTTTTTCAAATCAACATATCCATCTACAGGAGTATATGAATTATAATTATCTTCTATTGCTTTAATAGCAGCGTTTTTGATAAAATCAGGCGTATTAAAGTCTGGTTCTCCTAGGCTTAAGCCAATTATGTCTATACCATTTTCCTTTAATTCTCTTGCTTTTGCAGCCATTGCGAGTGTTGCAGAAATAGGTAAATTATTAATTCTTTTAGAAAGTTTATTTATCATTTAAATTAAGCATTTTGAGGTTTTACACCCATGGTTTTAAGAAATTTAAAGTGAGCTTTTATTGCATCAAAAAATGTGTTAAACTCGTTGTAAGGAAGGTTGAAATCGCTAGAAGTTTTTTTAACAATTTTAGCAATTTTATCATAATGTACATGAGAAATATTTGGAAAAATATGATGCTCTACTTGATAATTTAAACCACCTGTAAACCAATTCACTAATTTACTTTTTGCAGCAAAATTAACAGTAGTTTTTAGTTGGTGAATTGCCCAGCTATTTTTTATATTTCCATTTGAATCAGGCAATGGCATATCAGCCTCATCCATAATATGAGCTAATTGAAAAACTAAACTTAATATTAGTCCTGCAGTATAATGCATTACGAGAAATGATAATAAAACCTTCCACCAAATTACATTAAAAATTAAAATTGGAATAAAAATCCAGAACAAAAAATAAAGTATTTTAGATACTATCAGTTTCGTCCAATTTACAAATGGGTTCGGGAATTTACCATGTGATAATTTTTTTTTCATATATCTTTTCATTTGAAGAAAATCTGTGGTAATTGCCCAATTTATTGTCAATAATCCATAAAGTAAAACAGAATAATAGTGTTGGAATTTATGAAACCATCTCCATTCTGAGTGCCTTGAAAATCTTATAATTCTTCCTGCTTCTAAATCTTCATCATGACCGTGAATATTAGTGTATGTATGATGTAAAACATTATGTTGAACTTGCCAGTTATACCTGTTTCCAGCTAATAAATATATACTACCTCCCATTAGTCTATTTATCCATTTTTTATTAGAAAATGAACCATGATTTCCATCATGCATTACATTCATTCCAATACCAGCTAAGCCTATGCCCATAACAATTGAAAGTAATATCTGAAGCCAGCTTGGAATTGTTAAAACGGAAATCAAAACGTAAGGAGTTATAAGTAAACTAAACATAACAATTGTTTTTATCCAAAGTTTCCAATTACCGTTTTTTGTAATTTTTTTTTCTTTAAAATAATTATTAACTCTTTTATTTAAAGTTTTAAAAAATTCTTTAGAATCACTTCTTGAGAATTTAATTGCATTTACATTATTAATCATAAATATTTATGTTTGTAATAAAGATATATTTTTTGATAAAAATATTGATGTAATTTTGAATAAATTAAAAAAAGTTTTGAACATCATAAAATCTAACTTTCCTGACCTAACTGATTATCAAATGACACAATTTAATGATTTGACAATGCTGTATGAAAACTGGAATAATAAAATAAATGTTATTTCTAGAAAAGATATTTCAGAACTAAATACTAGACATGTTTTGCATTCTTTAAGCATTGCCAAAGTAATCAATTTTTTACCTGAGACTAAAATACTTGACGTTGGTACTGGAGGAGGGTTCCCAGGAATTCCTTTAGCAATTATGTTTCCTGAAGTTTCATTTCATCTAACTGACTCAATTGGAAAAAAAATTAAAGTAGTTCAAGCGATTGCTAATGACCTTGGTCTTAAAAATGTTATAGCTGAAAAAATTAGGTCAGAGAATGTTAATCAGCAATACGATTTTATTATTAGTAGAGCTGTTACAAATATGTCAAATTTTGTTAAAATAGTTGATGGTAAATTTTCATTTGAAAACAAACATCAAATGAAAAACGGAATTTTATATTTGAAAGGAGGTGATTTAACAAAAGAATTAAAGGATTTTAAACATGTAAAATCCTTTAAAATCAATAGCTATTTTAACGATACTTTTTTTGATACTAAAAAAATAGTTTACTTACCTATGCCATATATGGATAAGGATATTCACTAGGAGGATTAAAATTTTCCTTAATTAATCTAGGAGAAACCCATCTTAAAAGGTTTAGTTTTGATCCTGCTTTATCATTAGTTCCTGATGCTCTTGATCCGCCAAACGGCTGTTGGCCTACAACAGCTCCAGATGGTTTATCATTGATATAAAAATTACCAGCACTATATCTTAAAGTTTTTAACGCATAATCAATTGTTTCTCTGTCATTAGAAATAAAAGCTCCTGTTAAAGCGTACATTGATGTTTTGTCTACTAATGATAATGTTTCTTTCCAATCATTATCTTCATAGATGTATATTGTTACAACAGGCCCAAATATTTCCTTTTCCATTGTTATGAAATTTGGATTAGATGTTAGGATTATTGTAGGTGAAATAAAATAACCATTGGACTTATCATAATCTCCTCCAATAATAATTTCTGCGTCACTAGAATTTTTAGCTGTTTCAATGTACTTGACTATTTTATCAAAAGAATTTTCGTGAATTACTGCAGTCATAAAATGCTCAAAATCTCTAGGTGAACCCATGGTGATAGTGCTAATTTGATTTTTTAAATTTTGAATAATTTCTTTAGATTTTGATTTAGGTATATAAACTCTTGATGCAGCTGAACATTTTTGCCCTTGATATTCAAATCCACCTCTTACAATCGCTGTTGAAACTATTTTTGAATCAGCAGTTGGATGTGAGAAAATAAAATCTTTACCACCAGTTTCTCCAACAATTCTAGGATAGTCTCTATAAATGTTAATATTGGATCCCACTTTTGACCAAAGAGATTTAAATACATCTGTTGACCCTGTAAAATGGATACCAGAAAGATTTGAATTTTTTAATGCAATATCAGTAATCATTACTGGATCGCCAGTAACAAGATTTATAACACCTTTTGGAAGACCTGCCTCTTTAAAAACATCCATAATTATCTTAGCACTATAAACTTGATGGTCGCTAGGTTTCCATAAAACAACATTACCCATAAGAGCAGCACTAGCACATAAGTTTCCGCCAATAGCGGTAAAGTTAAATGGTGTGATAGCATAAACAAACCCCTCTAGTGGTCTATATTCTAATCTATTTGAAACTTCCCCAACAGTAATAGGCTGTTCTTGATAAATTTCGTTCATATAAACTATATTAAGTTTAAGAAAATCTACAAGTTCACACGCAGCATCAATTTCTGCCTGAAAAATAGTTTTTGATTGACCGATCATAGTTGCAGCATTTATTTTTGATCTATATGGTCCTGCTATTAGTTCTGCGGCTTTTAAAAATATTGAAGCTCTTTCTTGCCATGATGTTTCTGTCCATTGGGTTTTAACACTTAATGAATTATTTATTGCATCTTTTACATGTTGTTTGTTGCAGACAGAAAAACTTCCGACTACCTTTTTATGATCATGAGGAGGGGTGATGTTTTTTCTTTCATCAGTATATATTTCGTCTTCACCAATGTAAAGTGGGATTTTTATATTTTGACTATACATCGAATCGTAAGTATTTTTAACTTCAATCCTTTCATTAGAATTTTTTAAATAATCTTTAATATCTTCATTTTTTAACTCTGGAACCTTAAACATAGAATTTTTCATTATTATTTGTATTTTTAATTGAGGGCTTGTGGAGAATTTAATTTAAAAGTTGGAATATATGCTCTAAATTTTTTACCGGTATTTATATCTATCATATTATAAAATCCTCTCATAGCACCAACAGTGGATTTAATTAAGCACCCAGATGAATATTCATGAGAATCTCCAGGCTTAATAATTGGTTTTTCTCCAATTACACCTTCTCCATCTATTATTATATCACTATTTAAAGAATCAAAAATTCTCCAATGTCTTGATTTAAGTTGGACTGAATTTTTACTTTGATTTAATATAGAAATTGTATAACTAAAAGAATAGTTCAAAATATAGTTTTTGAAATAAGAACCATCAAAAAAAACTTTGACAGAAATTTTAATTCCTCTAGTAACGTGATTAATCATTGTGGCTAAGTTATATATTTAAAATAAGAATTTAAATAGTTCATTTAATTTTTAATATTAACACTAGACCTCTCGCTAATTGAAATTAATTTATAATATTTTTCAGTTAATTTTTTATGAAAAACTAGCGCAGTATAATTGTTTTCAGTTTCCCAAAAATTTCCTGAATAAAACATTAATTCATCACCTGGTCCAATAAAGCAATAAGTATAGTTGTAAAACCCTTGCTTAAATTTGAATTCTCCAAAAAATCTATCGTTTATAAGCTTTAGTTCATACTTTTTTGATAAAGTAAAATCATTAAATTCACCAATAATAAATACTCTGTCATTTTTGGTTAGCACATTAGGCTTAAAACTAAATTTTACAAGCGAATAATCATTTTCAATTTCCGGGTTATCAAATTTATTATTAACTACAAATGAACCATTGATGTCAGGGTTGTATTGGTAGATACCATTCCTTCTATCAACGTCAGTTCTTAAAAAAGTTTCATAAACATCGTTTAGTTCAGTTTTGTAGACATTGATGTTTGTGGAATTTATTTTAGAATTATCAAAATTCAGAAATTCATTTCCGGCTTTAAATAAAATATTTTTAAAAATCAAGTTGTTGTTTAAGAAATAATCAGGGTTTTGAATTACTTTAAAATTATTCCAATTGTTATTTTTTATAATTACTAGTTTTAAATCAGATGAATTACCATTGAATTCGTTACAGTTATCGCAATTAAGGGAGATGTCAATGCTTTGATGACTTTCGATTTTTTTCAGATCATTTGATCTTTTTATTTTAATACTTGTTGAAATCAATTGATTTAAAACAGAAAATTTTTTTTCAAATAGAAAATCTCCATTACTTTTATGAATACTAATTGAGTAATTTCCTGAAATCTTTAATTTAAGATCTTGATTTGGAATTGAAATTTGATAATTAGTGTAATCAATTAATGTATTGTAAGAATTTTCAAAATCTTCAATTAAATTATCATCATAACCATCAATATATTCGGATTTTAAAATTCTTGAGGGATTCCATTTGTAGTCAAAATGATTTATTTTGTAATAATAACTTGATTTTTTTATGTTCAAATCATCGAATGAAAAAGATATTTTATCATTCAGGTTAAACACTGGATAATTTAATTTTGATCCATGAATATTAACATTGTATATGTTTTCAGATATTTTTTTAGTTTGACTAAAGTTTATAGTGAACGATAGTGAAAAAAGCAAAATACTAATTAAAATTTTATTCATTTTTATAAAAAAATAAAGTTATGTCTTTTTATATACTTCACTTATTTGTATTGTATTATTTAGAATGAATATAAATAAAAAACATTATCCTGAATCAGCTTTTAAAAATAGCTTTTAATTGATAAATTTGCGCTCTATTTTACAGCAAATAATTATGTCAAATGACATCCAAATTAAGAATGGTTTAACCATCAATTTAAAAGGAGCTCCTGAAAACATCGTAAAAAAAGCTTCGTTTCCTAAATCTGTTTCAATTAATCCGTTAAATTTTCATCTTATAACTCCTAAATTGGTGGTTAAAGTTGGTGATAAAGTTAAAATGGGTGATGTTGTTTTTTATTCAAAAAAGAATCCTGAAATTAAATTTTGTTCACCTGTTTCTGGAACTATTTCCGATATAGTTAGAGGTGCTAAAAGAAAGATTTTAGAAATTCTTATTGATAGTGATAATAATCAAAATATCAAAAAACATAAAATTTCAAAAATAGATTCTTACTTAAGAAATGATGTGTTAGATCTTTTGTTAAATTCGGGTTGTTGGCCATTTATTAAGCAAAGACCTTATGATATTATCGCAAATCCAAATGATACTCCTAAATCTATTTTTATTTCGGCCGTTAGTTCTGCACCTATTGCAGCAGACATTGAAATTATTTTAAATGATCAAAAAGAAGAATTTAAAGCCGGTTTAAATGTTTTAAATAAATTAACCGACGGGGATTTAAATGTTTGTATTGAAAAAAATCATAATTCATTTATTCAAGAAATAGATAATATTTCCATTCATAATGTTTCAGGATTACATCCTGCTGGAAATGTTGGTGTACAAATTCATCACATCGACCCTGTTAATAGTGGTGAAAAAGTTTGGATACTCGGAGCCGAAGATGTAGCAATAATTGGTAAATTATTTTTAACTGGAATCTACGAACCAACAAGAACAATAGCTGTTTCTGGTCCTCCCGTAAAGTATCCTCAATATTATAAAACAATTGTTGGTTCTAAACTATCAAACATTATTAGTGATGCTGGTATAAGTGCCAATGATAATTTAAGGTTTATTAATGGAGATGTTTTGACAGGATACTCTGTAGATAAAGATAGTTATCTAGGATTTTATAATAATACTCTATCGGTTTTGAGAGAAGGTAATCATTACAGGATGTTTGGATGGATTCCTTTTATTAATAATAAAGTTCCTAGTATTTATAAAACTTCTTTTTCTTGGTTATTTTCTAATAAAAAATATGATTTAGACACTAACTTGAATGGTGAGGAAAGAGCCCTTGTAGTTACTGGCGAAATGGAAGATGTTTTTCCAATGGATATTTTTCCAATGCAATTATTGAAAGAATGTATGTCTGGCAACATAGAAAAAATGGAAAATTTAGGAATTTATGAAGTTGCACCCGAAGATTTCGCATTAATTGATTATTCGTCATCTTCTAAAATTGAAGCTCAAAAAATAATAAGAGAGGGATTAGATTTAATGGTTTTAGAGGTTGGATAAAATAAATAGTAATAAATAAATGAACATTAGAAAAATTTTAGATACTGTAAAAAAACCTTTTGGTAAGGGTGAGAAATTTGAAAAGTATGCACCAGCTGTAAATGCTTTTGATACTTTTTTATTTGTTCCTAATCACACTACTAAACACGGAGCACATATTAGAGATGCTGTTGATTTAAAAAGAACAATGATTACAGTTATTTTAGCACTTTTACCTGCTCTGTTTTACGGAATATATAACACTGGATTTCAGTATTATTCACAGTTAGACACTTCTTTTACTACAATTGATGCAATTATTCATGGATCTATTAAAATAGTTCCAATGATAGCTGTTTCTTATATTGTAGGGCTAGCTATTGAATTTGCTTTTGCTATATATAGAGGTCACGAGGTTAACGAGGGTTACTTGGTAACAGGTCTTTTAATTCCTATGATTATGCCAGTTGATATTCCTTTGTGGATGGTCGGACTTTCTGTAGCTTTTGCTGTTTTAATAGGTAAAGAAGCCTTTGGTGGTACAGGGATGAATATTCTAAATCCTGCTCTAACAGCTAGAGCTTTTGCTTTTTTTGCTTATCCTACTTATATGTCAGGCAATAAAGTATGGGTTTCTGAAGCTTCAAATATTGACGGTGTTTCCGGTGAAACTATATTAGGGATGTTAGCTTCAGGTGAGAGTACAATTCCATACGACGTTTCTCAGATGTTTTATGGTGCTATCCCTGGTTCAATTGCAGAAACTTCTACTCTTATGGTTGTGATAGGTGCTTTTATTTTAATTTTTACTGGAGTTGGAAGTTGGAGAATAATGTTAGGAAGTGTTATAGGTGCTGCTGTAACGGGACTTTTATTTAATTTATGGGGAGCTAATGAATTAATGAATTTTAGTTGGTTCAATCATTTAATTGTTGGTGGCTTTGCTTTTGGTGTAGTTTTTATGGCTACTGATCCTGTTTCTGCAGCTCAAACAACAAAAGGAAAATGGATTTACGGAATTCTAGTTGGTTTGTTTTGTATTCTAATACGAGTTTTTAACCCAGCTTATCCTGAAGGAGTTATGTTAGCAATTTTACTTATGAATGTATTTGCACCAACAATTGATCATTATGTTATTGAATCTAACATCAAAAAAAGATTAAACAGAAAATTAAATTCTAATTTAAATGTAGCTTAATATGAATAGAGACTCAAACGTTTACACTTTTACATTTGCTGCTTTAATGGTTTTTGTTGTGGCATCAGTATTGGCATTCACTTCTTTTTCTTTAAAAGATTTACAAAATGAAAATGTAAGAAAAGAAAAAATGCAAAATATTCTTTCAACTGTTGGAATTCAGACGGATAGGGAAGGAGCTGAAAAACTTTTTGATCAATATATTAAAGAACAATTAGCTGTTCAAAGTGATGGTTCAATAGATAATTCAGTTAATGTCTTCAAAGAAGTTAAACTTGCATTAGAATTAAAAAAATCTCCTGATTCTCAAGATTTCCCTTTATATGTAGCTGAAATTGATTCCGAGAAATTCTATATAATTCCAATTAGAGGAAATGGCCTTTGGAATGCGATTTTTGGATATATTTCCTTAAAAGAAGATTTAAATACTATTAAAGGAGTAGTCTTTGATCACGTTGGCGAAACAGCAGGACTTGGCGCTGAAATTACCCAAGATTGGTTTATAGAAAGATTTATCGATGAAAAATTATTTGATGCTAATAGAAATCTTATGGGTATAACTGTTTCAAAAACTAATAATGACCCATCAAATCTTGACAAAACTGATCACGAAGTTGATGCAATTTCTGGAGCTACAATTACAGGAGATGGAGTTACTGATATGATAAAAGAAAGAATAACACATTATGTTCCTTATTTTGAGTTTATAAAGTCAACTAATAGCATTGCTGCTATGTCAGGTAATAACTTAAACCTTAACTAATATGTCTAAAAATAAAGTTTTACTTACTGATCCTTTAGATGATAATAATCCAATTACTGTTCAAGTTCTAGGAATATGTTCAGCTCTAGCAATTACTGTTCAACTTAAAGCAGCTATTGTAATGAGTTTGTCTGTGGTTGCAGTAATGGCAGCTAGTAATGTCACTATTTCAATTTTAAGAGATTTAATTCCAAATAGAATAAGAATTATAGTTCAACTTGTGGTAGTAGCTTCTATGGTTGTATTGGTTGATCAAGTTTTAAGGGCATATGCGTATGATGTTAGTAAAGAACTATCAATTTTTATTGGACTTATTATTACAAATTGTATTGTAATGGGAAGACTAGAAGCTTTTGCACTTGGTAATGGAGTTTGGAGATCGTTTTTGGATGGTGTTGGAAATGCATTTGGATATGCATGGATTTTGATATTGGTTGCCTTTTTTAGAGAACTTTTCGGATCTGGCAAATTATTAGGGATCCAAGTTATTCCTGATTTTATTTATGAAATGGGTTATGTAGATAATGGTCTTATGCTATTATCTCCAATGGCATTGATAACAGTTGGTCTAATTATTTGGGTACAAAGATCAAGAAATAGAAAACTTATTGAACAAGGATAAAAAATAACATAATGGATTACGCAAATTTATTTATTAAAAGCATTTTCATAGAAAACATGGTTTTTGCATATTTCTTAGGAATGTGTTCTTATTTAGCTGTTTCTAAAACTGTTAAAACATCCATTGGAATGGGTTTTGCAGTAATTTTTGTATTAACCATTACTGTCCCTTTAAACTTTTTAATTGATCAATATCTTTTACAAGCCGGAGCATTAAAATGGATAGGTCCAGAATATGCAGAACTTGATTTAAGTTTTTTAAGTTTTATTATGTTTATAGCCGTTATTGCTTCTATGGTTCAGTTAGTTGAAATGATTGTAGAAAAATTCTCTCCAGCTTTATATGGAGCTCTTGGAATATTTTTACCATTAATTGCTGTTAATTGTGCTATTCTAGGAGGATCACTTTTTATGCAGATTAAAAATTTTTCAGGTATTACTGAATCAGCTATTTACGGATTTGGATCGGGAATAGGTTGGCTTTTAGCTATTGTTGCTATTGCTGCTATCCGTGAAAAAATAGCATACTCTAATGTTCCTGCTCCTTTAAAGGGATTAGGAATAACATTTATTATAACTGGACTAATGGCCATTGGTTTTATGAGCTTTATGGGAATTAAACTTTAATTTTTTTTATGACAATTTCAACTTATATTTTGTTTAGTATTATAATTTTTTTAGGAATTATTTTTCTTTTGGTAGGGATGTTACTTGGTGTTAAGGCTAAATTAGTCCCATCAGGTCCTGTTAGTTTATTAGTTAATGGTGAAAATGAAGTTGAGGTAAAATCTGGAGATACACTTCTTTCAACCTTAAGTAATAATAAAATTTTCTTACCCTCAGCCTGTGGAGGGGGTGGTACTTGTGTACAATGTAAGTGTATTATAAGTGAGGGTGGTGGTGAAATATTACCAACAGAAACACCTCATTTTTCTAGAAAAGAAATTGCAGAAGGATGGAGATTAGGATGTCAAGTTAAAGTTAAACAAGACATGATTATTCAAGTTCCTGAAGAAGTTTTTGGAATTAAAAAATGGGAAGGTACTGTTGTAAGAAATTGGAATGTAGCATCATTCATAAAAGAATTTGTTGTTAAAATACCTGAAGACATGGGTTATAAAGCAGGTGGTTATATTCAAATTGAAATCCCAGAATGTGATATAGATTTTAAAGACATGAATATTGAGTCTCACCCTGAAGAACATCCAGGTGAACCAAATAAATTCCAATTAGAATGGGACAAGTTTAGGCTTTGGGATTTAAAAATGAAAAATACTGAATCAGTCGAAAGGGCTTACTCTATGGCTTCTTACCCTGCAGAAGGTAAAGAAATAATGTTAAACGTAAGAATTGCCACTCCACCTTGGGACAGAGCTTCTAATAATTGGATGGATGTAAATCCAGGAGTTGCTTCATCTTATATTTTTTCTAAAAAACCTGGAGATAAAGTAACTATTTCAGGTCCTTTTGGGGAGTTTTTCATCAATGAATCTGATTCTGAAATGTTATATGTTGGTGGTGGTGCAGGAATGGCTCCAATGAGATCTCATTTATATCACCTTTTTAGAACACTAAAGACTGGAAGAAAGGTTAGTTTTTGGTATGGTGGAAGATCCAAAAGAGAGCTATTCTATGTTGAGCACTTTAAAGCATTGGAAAAAGATTTTCCTAATTTCAAATTTTATATAGCTCTTTCAGAACCATCAGAAGAAGATGGTTGGAAAGTTAAACAAGATTTAGAAGGAGAAGGTGATGGTTTTACTGGATTTGTTCATCAAACTGTTATAGATAATTATTTGAACCATCACGAAAATCCTGAAGATATAGAAGTGTATTTTTGTGGTCCCCCTCTTATGAATCAAGCAATTGAAAAAATGGCTGATGATTTTGGAGTTCCACCAGAAAATGTCAGATTTGACGACTTTGGAGGATAATTTATTACCAGTTCCGTTAGGCATCGAAGAGCTTCACAGATTAGCAATGAATATTATTGGAAAGGATCTAGAAAAAGATAATTATGAATTTCTATCCATTAATAGTTCTTTAGAAAAAAATCCACAGTTTGTATGCACAAAAAATAAGCAGCTTTATTTTATTATTGTAAAAGCAATTTTATATCCTGAAAACCCAAAAACTTTTGAGATTAAAAATCTTAACAAAATTTTAGATCACTGTACTAAATTTGATGCTAAATTATTATGTGCAAAAGTTGGATTAGCAAATTCTGATGATTATGAATTACCTTTGTTTAAGAATTCAAGTTATATTGTAAATTATGCGGGTATTGAGGAAATTAATTAGTTCTTTATTCTTTATTTGTTTTTTGTCTAGTTGTACGGATTCGTATAATACTTATTCCTACTCAGGATTTGCATTAGGAACAAAGTTTAATATTATATATAATTCAACGGAACCATTTACGGATTTAGAATTCATAGCAGATTCTATTTTTTTTGATTTAAACAAATCACTTTCAACCTATATTCCTAATTCGGATATTTCTAAAATTAATAATGGAGATAGTTCAGTTCAAGTCGATGATAATTTTATTACTGTATTTAATAAATCAAAATCAATTTGGAAGCATACTAATGGGTATTTCGATCCAACAGCTGGGATTCTTACTAATGCTTACGGCTTAGGACCTAATACCGTTCCTAAATACTATGTAAATAACGATAGTATTATGAATTTTATTGGTTTTGAAAAGGTGTTTCTTGAAAATAGATCAGTCAAAATTAGTAAAGGAATGTATCTTGATTTTAATGCAATCGCTAAAGGCTATTGTGTAGATTTATTATCAAATGTTTTAAAGGAAAATGATATAAAAAATCATTTAATAGAAATTGGAGGAGAAATGTATGCTAGTGGAATAAATAATATTACCAATACTAATTGGAAAGTTGGAATTTCTGATCCATTACAACCTGAAATTAATAAACAAAAGATTTTTTTAAATAATAATGCACTTGCTAGTTCAGGAAATTACAGAAAATTTTTAATTGAACCTGACACAGGTTTTAAAATAGTACATACAATCAATCCTAATAACGGTAGAGCAGATCAAACTAATATTTTAGCAACTTCTGTAATAGCGAAAAACTGTATGACTGCAGACGCCTATGCAACAGCATTTATGGCTATGCCTCTGGATAAATCTATAAATTTAATTAACACTGATGAGTCTTTAGATGGTATGATTATTTATCTTGATGTAAAAAACGAAATCCAAACCTTTTATAGCTTAGGTTTTAAAAACTCAATTTTTAATTAATTTTTTACAAACAGGTATAATTTCATCTTCAATTATTCCAAATTTTTCAATTTCTTTTTTAGTGAAATTTGAAGAGTACTTTATTGGACTAACTTCGAAATCAGCTTTTTTTAGTCTTTCAAAGTAATCTAAACCATATAATCTAACATGGTCATATTGTCCGAATTTTTCAATTCTTTCTTTCTTGTTTGTAATCAAATTGTCTTCTAATGTTTTTTTTGAATTTTGATTTATTGGAACTTGAAGAATTGCTGTACCATTAATATTTAGCACTCTATATATCTCACTTATTGCTTTTTTATCATCTTCAATATGTTCAAGCACATGATTACACAATAAAAAATCAAAGGAATTGTCCTTAAATGGCATATCACATATATCTCCTTTTATTGATGCAAGCGGAGAATTTAAATCATAAGTTGTGTAAGTTATATTTTTCAGTTTTTTAAAAATTTTATGGAAAGATTGTTCAGGGGCTATGTGTAATACTTTGATTTTTTCTTTAAAAAAAATTGTTTCATTTTTTAAAAACAACCATAATAATCTATGTCTTTCAAGAGATAAAGTTCCTGGACTTAATGCGTTTTCTCTTTGTTTTACATATCCGTAAGGAAGGAATTTTCTATAAGATTTACCATTTATGGGATCGCTAAATTTAGTTCCCCTATAATAAATATCTAAAATTGGATTAAAAAAGTTACTCCACCATATTAAATAAGGTCTAGGTATAGTATTTATTAAAAATTTAATTAATTTTTTCAATCTATTTATTTAAAAGGAAATTCTTCATCACTTTTAATTCCTAATGCTTTATGAACATAATCGAAGGTTGATAATAGTTTTGGCTTTCCATTTACTATTGCAATATTATGTTCAAAATGGGCGCTAGGTTTATTATCTCTAGTCAGAATAGTCCAGCCATCGTTTAATTGATTGATTTTAGAGCTTCCAAGATTAATCATAGGCTCAATAGCAACGACCATTCCTTCTTGAAATTTCTTTCCTGATCCTCTTTTACCGTAATTAGGCATCTCAGGTTTTTCGTGCATTTCTTTTCCAAGCCCATGACCAACTAATTCTTTTACAACACCATACCCTCTAGATTCATTATGATTTTGAATAGCATAGCCTACATCACCAACCCTATTTCCGGTTTTAAATTGTTCAATCCCTACATAAAGAGATTCTTTTGTGGTTTGCAACAATTTTTCAACCTCTTGATCTATTTCTCCAACAGCAAAAGTATATGCGTGATCTCCATAATATCCATTTTTTAAGACACCACAATCAATTGATAGTATGTCTCCGTCATTTACAACATCCTTGTTTGGAATTCCATGAACAACTTGAGAATTAGGGCTTATGCAAAGCGTGTTAGGAAAATCATATAAACCTAAAAAACCGGGTTCAGCATTATGATCCCTTATGAAAGTTTCAGCTAATTTGTCAAGAAATAAAGTATTTATCCCGGGCTTGATTTCTTCAGCAAGCATCCCTAAGGTCTTAGAAACTAGTTGAGCACTTTCTTTAATTAACTCTATTTCATCAAGGCTTTTTATTAAACTCATCTTAAAAATCGTATGGATTTTGATAATTGTTTGTGGTTAAAATTTCCAATATATCTTTTTCAATTGTTTCTAACGGAAATTCTACTATTCTATTGATTTCTTTACCATCTTTTTTAAATATAAAAGTCGGAACATTTATTAAGTTTTGATCTAGTTCCAAACTATCAGGTGTGGTTTTTTCCAATGTCATTCCAATTAATTCAATTGAATTTTCATTAATTTTAAGTTTGTCAATTAATTTAAAAAATACAGGTATTTCTTTTCTACTATCAGAACACCATGTACCCATAAAAACAGTTATTTCTATATCTTTAAATAACGGTTTTAGTTTATTTAAAGTTTCTTTATCAAGATTATAATCTGAATAATTTTGATTAAACCATTCTGCGTGTGGATTATTTGAAAGCTCTTTTCTTTCAAAAACCCCTATTATGTCAGTATATTCTTCAGGTTCAGATTTTTTTTTATTTATAGAACTATTACAGCTAAAAATCATTGCTGTAAGTATAAGGAATGTGAATTTTTTCATTCTTTTATAATTAATGATTTACGAGTCATTTTTTTAGGAATTTCAATATTCATGATATCTAAAATAGTAGGTGCGATATCTCCAAGGACTCCATTTTGAATTTTTTTTATGTTATTATCAATTAAGATTAAAGGGACCATATTTGTGGTATGCGCAGTATTGGGTGATCCGTCTTTATTTATCATTATATCGGAGTTTCCATGATCAGCTATTACCAAAATAGAATAATTTTTTGTTTGTGCTTTTTCAATTATACGTTTAGAACAAACATCAACAGTTTCACAAGCTTTAATAGCTGCAGACATAACCCCAGTATGTCCGACCATATCTGGATTTGCAAAATTTAAACAAATAAAATCAACATCTCCTTTTTCAATCACTGGAATAATAGAGTCGGTTATCTCAAAAGCACTCATTTCTGGTTTTAAATCATATGTGGCTACTTTAGGAGATTGACAAAGTATTCTCCTCTCGTTTGTGTAAGCTTCTTCTCTCCCCCCATTAAAAAAAAATGTAACGTGTGGGTACTTTTCAGTTTCTGCAATCCTGATTTGTTTCTTTTTATTTTTTGAAAGAACTTCTCCTAAAGTATCATTCAAATTATCCTTTTCATATATTTTTTTAATTCCTTTGAAATTTTCATTATAGTTGGTCATTGTTATAAACTCTAAATCGAGTTTAGTCATTCCATTTTCTAAGAAATCATTTTGAGATAAGACATCTGTAAGTTGTCTTCCTCTATCTGTTCTAAAGTTAAAGAATATAACATAATCACCATTTTCAATAATCCCTTTTGGATTATTATTATTGTCAATAGCTACTATTGGTTCTATAAATTCGTCACTAATATTATTTTGATAAGAATCGTTTATTGATTTTGTAATATCTGAGGATTTGATTCCATTTCCATTAACCAGAAGATCATAACATTTTTTTGTTCTTTCCCATCTTTTGTCCCTGTCCATAGCATAATATCTTCCAATAACACTTGCTAGAGTAGCTCCGTTAGATTGACTAAATTTTTCAATTCTATCTATAAAGCCCTTTCCTGATTTTGGATCTACATCTCTTCCGTCAGTAAAAGCATGAACAAAAACTTTATCAAGATTCATTTTCCCAGTTAATTTTAAAATAGCTTCTAAATGATTGATATGAGAGTGTACTCCACCATCAGAAACTAGTCCAATTAGATGTAGTTTTTTTTTATTTTTTTGAAGTTCTTTTAAAGGGTTTTTTAAATTTTCTAAATCGTTAAATCTATTTTCATCAATATCTAAATTTATTCTTGCAAAATCTTGATATACAATTCTTCCAGCACCAAGATTCATATGGCCTACCTCGCTATTCCCCATTTGACCTTCAGGAAGTCCAACACCAGCCCCATAAGTTATCAACTTTGAATTGGCATGTTTATCATATAAAGAATCAATGTATGGTGTTTTAGCCTTATTTATAGCTGAAACAGAGGGATCTTTAGCTATTCCCCAACCATCTAGAATCATTAAAAGAACTTTCTTGTTATTTGTCAAAGTGAATTGCTTATTTGTTACTTTACAAATATAATTATAATCTAATGATCGTTTATTTTAAATCAGGATTAATATCCATTATGTTTTCTAAGATATATTTATCAATAAAGTTTTTGTCAAAGTACTCATAACCATTAAGATTCTTGTTTTTAAAAAATTTTTCTAAATCAGAATTAATTAAAGCTTTTAAATATTTTTTAGAACTTGATTTATAACTGTAATGCCATGGTTCAAATTCAAACCCTTTTCTTTTAGGATCATTATTGTAGGTTAAATAAAACCCGTATTTCTCAGAATTATTTGATAACCATTTTTTTAAATCATAAAAAACGCCTCCTTTCAGATATTTTTCTGACATTAAAACATTCTTTTCGTCTGGGTATTTTCCGTCAATAATATCAATATCCGTCCCCCAATGGTGCCTAGATGTTCCAGGAATTGTGGAAAAACGTACAATTTCATTTATTGCATCAATTGGATTGAGAGAATACTGTTTAGTGAATTTGTCATATTTTTTGTTCCAAATAAAACTTTGTCTTCCAAAAGATCTGTGAGCTGAAACAATTTTTAAAATAATCCCATCTTTTTTTGCTGCTTCTTCCATTTTTTTAAAAGCAAAAAATGTTTTTGATTCAAGTTTTAGACTATCTCCAATTAAATCATTGTGATCAATACCTGTAACAAAGTCTATATTCATAATTTTTTGAGAGTAATTCTTAATGCAAATTAAAAAAAATAAGAGAAATAAAAATTTAGTACCATTTATCATTTTAATTTTTTATATAAAAAATAGTGTTTGCCAACTCCTTCAATATTAAAACTTTTTTTGGTTTTTACATAACCCTGTTTTAAATAAAATTCTATTGATTCTAATCTTGCATTCATCCATATAAAATCAATATTAATATTAATACAAAATGATTCTACTTTTTTAAGTAATAATGAGCCAATTTTGTTTTTTTGATAAATTTTATAAACTGCCATTCCTCTAAGTTGAATATTGCTTAAAGATTTAATTTTATTGGTATTGTTTTTTATTAAAGAGACTCCGCCAATTATTAAATTTTCTTTAAATGCAGCAAAATGTGCTGTACTTTCGTTTTCATCTCCTTCAAATTTACAGAATTTAATCCCTTTATTATTTCTTAAGACTTTATTCCTTAACGAATATAAATCCTCACTTTTAACTTTTTTTATAATCAAACACATTAAAGTTAAAATTAGTAATATATTTAATTGTTATTAATATAAATTAACAATTCATTAATTTTATATTTGTAATAATGCGGGAGTAGCTCAGTTGGTAGAGCGTCAGCCTTCCAAGCTGAATGTCGCCGGTTCGAACCCGGTCTCCCGCTCAATTTTATTTTAATGAGATACGTTTTTATATTATTTTTTATTTCTAATTTCATTTATTCTCAGTCTGAGAATAGAACATGGATAAGAGGAAAAGTATTATATAAAAACAGTAATGTAGTTTCAGCTAATGTTGTCAATAATACGAGTCGAAACGCTACAATAACAAATAACGAAGGAGAGTTTGAGATGCTGGTTAAATTAAATGATAGACTCGTTTTTTCATCTGTACAGTATCAAATACGATCAGTTGTTATAAATAAAGAAATTCTTCAAAAAAGTAGACTAGTTATAGACGTTAACGAAAAAGTTACTGTATTAGATGAAGTTGTTGTTGGGCCAGAGAATACAGAAAAGTTTTTAGACTTGAAGGAAGAAGAGTTTAAAAGAACTTATTACAATTTTGATAAATCATCAAAAATTGAAAATCAAATTCTAAAAGCAGGTACATTTAATAATGGGTTAAATTTTATAAACCTTTATAAAATGATTGCAAAATCAGCGAATAAAAGTGAGGAAATCGACAAAAAATTTAGTAATGTTAATTACAAACCAAGTGATTTGATTAGAGAGGTTTACGATGACGCTTTTTTTGTTAAAAGTCTTGGATTGAAAAAACAAAATATTTCTGAGTTCTTATTGTACTGTGATGATAAATTTCCTTCAAAATTTTTATTCAAAAAAAGCAATGAATTTCAGTTGTTAGATTTTCTAATTAAACAAAGTGATAAATTTAAAAAAATACTTGAAAGGAGTTAGTTTTATATTTTGGTTTTTTTTAGGAATTCTTTCTGTTTTTTCTCAAACTAAACCAAACTTTAAAACTTTAAAAGGTGAAATTGTTAACGATTCCGTCAGTATAAGTGGAATTCACATTATAAATAAGACCAGTGGTTCTAAAACAATAACTGATATTAATGGAGTATTTGAAATTGGGGTTAAAAAACAAGACACGATTATAATATCTTCAGTCCAAATAAAACCACGTGTTATTGTGATGGAAAATGAGATGTTAAATCAAACTTATATAAAAATCTACGTTGATCAATTTATAAATGAATTAAGTAATGTAGTGGTTAGATCTAATAGTTTATCAGGAAATATATTAAACGATATGGCAAACTCTAATGTTAAGGTTCCGATAAACTTTGATGATGTTGGTATCCCCGGATTTAAAGGTATTAGAGAAGAAAAAATTGAAAAAATTGTACCTTTTATAGGCTTGCCAATAATGTCTATAAATATTGAGGCTTTGTATAAAAATCTAAGTGGATATTATAAGCGTTTGAAAAAAAGAAGAATTTGGGATAAACAAAATATAACTACAGTTGATGTAATTGAATTCTATGGTGTTAGTTTTTTTACTAGGTCATACAATTTAACCCAAGATGAAGTTTATGAATTTGTTTTAGGAGCTATAGAAAACAGTTCAATTCAAAATGATTTTAAGTTGTCTAATCATGGTTTAGTTTTAGAATCATTCGATAAATTTTATAAAAGCAGAAATGAATAAATTAAAATTAATTCTAATAGTTTTTTGTTTTGGTTTTTCAACTCATAAATACTATGTGAGTACTTCACTTTTTAATTTTACTGATTCAAATTCTCTTCAAATTACTGTAAGATTATTCAAAGATGATTTTAAAGATGCTTTTAAAAAAAAATATTTAGTAAATGATATAATAACTGACGAGATGCTTATTGATTCTTTGTATCATAATAATATCAATAATTATTTTAATTCATTTCTTATTGTTTTATTGGATGACGTTAAAAATAAATTAAACTTTATAGGTTTAGAAAATAAAAATGACATGTATGTGTTTTATTTAGAAATTGAAAATGTTCCAGATTTTTATAATCTTATTATTGATAATAAACTTTTATTTGATCTTTATTCTGAACAACAGAATATTATTCATGTTAAAAAAAATGGTAATAAAAAGAGTTTTATATCTAGGGTTAATAATTCAATACTTTCTCTAGATATTTAAACATTTTCATTAAATTTAGTCTTTCCAAAAAAATAATAATTATGAATTATAAAAATCTAGTACTACTTATTCTTAGTTTTTTTGTTTCATTTATTGGTTTCTCTCAGGAAACTGATGAAAAAAAACAAGGACACATTAATAACAACAAGTTTCGTCAAATGTATCAAGAGTTTTCTTCTCCTAATATGTTCAGAACTGCAGCAGGAGCACCGGGTCCAGCATATTATCAACAGCAAGCTGATTATAAAATGGATATTGAATTAGATGATGAAAATAAAAGGGTTTATGGTTCTGAAACTATAACCTATACTAATAACTCGCCTGATAATCTGGAATATTTATGGGTACAGTTAGATCAAAATGTAAGAAAAAAGGATTCTCCTTCTTTAGAAAAAGATGGCGATGGAGCTGCTCCTTACTACTTGCCATCTGGTTTTACAAAAAAATTTTTAAATAACCCTTTTGATGGAGGTTTTAATATTGAATATGTTTTAGATATCAATAGAAAACCTCTTAAATTTTTTGTAAACCAAACTATGATGCGGGTTGATTTACCTAGTGTTTTAAAAAGTGGTGAAAGTTATTCTTTTTCAATTAAATGGTGGTATAATATTCAAGATCATGTAAATCAAGATGGAAGGTCTGGTTATGAATCATTTGATAAGGACGGAAATAGAGCTTATATTATTGCTCAATTCTTTCCTAGAATGGCCGTATATAATGAGATAGAGGGATGGCAAAATTATCAATTTTGGGGAGATGGTGAGTTTGCTTTACCATTTGGCAACTATGATGTGAAAATAACTGTTCCTTCTGATCATATATTAGATGCAACTGGAGAACTTCAAAATAGAAAAAATGTATTTTCTAAGGAAATGATTAAACGATATAATAAAGCTAAAAAAACTTATGATAAGCCTGTTATGATTGTAACTCAATCTGAAGCTGAAGAAGCTGAAAAGGGGTTTTCAAAAAAGAAAAAAACATGGCATTTTGTTGCTGAAAATGTTAGAGATTTTGCTTTTGCAACATCCAGAAAGTATATATGGGATATGATGGCTGTTAAGATAGGTAATAGGGATGTTATGGCAGTATCTATGTACCCAAAAGAAGGTAATCCTTTATGGGAAGATTATTCTACTGTAGTAGTAGCTGAAACTTTAAAAACATATTCGGACTATACTTTTGATTATCCGTATCATAAGGCTATTTCTGTCCACGCTGCACAAATAGGTATGGAGTACCCAATGATATGTTTTAATTTTGGAAGACCTAATCTTGACGGATCTTATTCCGACAGAGTTAAATTTGGAATGATTGGTGTTATTATTCATGAAGTTGGACATAATTTTTTCCCAATGATTGTAAATAATGATGAACGTCAATGGGCTTGGATGGATGAAGGAATAAACACTTTTGTTCAATACATTACTGAGCAAAAATTAGGTGAAGATATTCCGGAAATTATATACCCTCTTAAAAAGTTCCCCTCAGACAGAGGTCCTGCTGAAATGATAACAAACTACATGAGTGTTGATCAAAACTTTTTAGCGCCAATCATGAGTAATCCTGAGAATGTTTATAGTTTAGGACCTAATGCATATGGAAAACCTGCAACAGCTCTTAATATTTTAAGAGAAACAATTATGGGTAAAGAACTTTTCGATCATGCTTTTAAAACTTATTCTAAAAGATGGATGTTTAAACATCCTACACCTGAAGATTTTTTCAGAACAATGGAAGATGCATCAGCAGTAGATTTAGATTGGTTTTGGAGAGGGTGGTTTTATACTACCGATTATGTAGATATATCTATTAGTGATGTTAAACAATATTTCGTTTCTCCAAATCCTGGTTCAGAAATGAAAAAAATGATGAAGGAGAGAGGTATTTCAAAAGATCAGTTAAGACCTTTGGTTTTTTTAGAGGAATTTGAAAATGATACAGAAAATTTAAAAGAAGGTAATCCATTAGAAAACTCAAAATTACTGAACAATTACATTAAAGAGAATTTTAGTGAACAAGAAATAAATAGCTTAAATATTCCAAAATATTTTTATGAAATAGTATTTGAAAAACCTGGAGGACTTGTAATGCCAATTATTGTAGATTACGAATATGAAGATGGTACAAAAGAAAGAATTAAATATCCTGCTCAAGTTTGGAGAAAGAATGATAATAAAGTAAGTAAGATGGTTACTTCAAATAAAAAAATTATCAATATAGTTTTAGATCCAGATTTAGAAACTGCTGATATTGATACATCAAATAATTCATGGCCAAAAAAGCAAGACGAGTCTGAGTTTGATAAATTTAAATCAAAAGTAAAAGGTTAATATAAAAAAGGTCAATTTTTTAATTGACCTTTTTTTATCTTTGCATCAAATAAAATTATTTATGATCTTATTTATTAGTGGTCCCGAAATTCTTTTTATTGCAATAATTATTCTGTTAGTCTTCGGAGCTGATAAAATCCCTGAAATAGCCAAAGGATTAGGAAAGGGTATTCGTCAAGTTAAAGATGCAACAGAAGATATTAAGTCAGAAATAAAGAAAAGTGCTGAAAATCAAGGGATTGATACCGATTCAATAAAAAAAGAGATTGATGATGTGAAAGAAAAAATGGATGATTTAGGAGGATCAATTAAAAGAAAATTCTAAATTTTTCTAATTATTGAAATACCATCTCTTATTGGAAGTAAAATAGTTTCTACTCTACAATCATTATTTACTATATCATTAAATTTCCTTAAGATTTTTGTTGTTTCGTCTTGTTGATTCTTATCAATTACTTTTCCACTCCAAAGAACATTGTCAGCCAAAATCACACCATTTTTATTTAATTTATCTATTATGCAATTAAAATAATTTATATAATTTTCTTTATCTGCATCTAGAAAAATAAAATCAAAAGTTTCGTTGATTTTAGGAATTATATCAAGAGCAGTTCCTGTATGTTGAATAAATTTTTCAACATCTCCAGTTTTTGTAAAATATTTTTTTTGAATATCAACTAGTTCTTCATTTTTATCAATAGTGTGAATTACACCTTTTTCGTCTAATCCTTCATAAATACATAATGCAGAATATCCGGTGTAGGTTCCAATTTCTAAAACTTTTTTAGGATTAATTAATTTCGATATTAATGATATCAATCTACCTTGAAATGAACCACTTAGCATTCTAGGATTTAAAACTTTTAAGTGAGTTTCTCTATTAAGTTCCTTAAGCAAAGAAGGTTCTTCTTGAGAGTTGATTTCAGAATATTCTAATATTCCTGTTTTTATGAAATTATTCATCTTTGGGTTTAGCATATTCAAATCTTTGTACTAAGCTAGGTAGAGCGTAACCATCTAGTCCATTAACAGTTACCGTTTTTGCAATATCTAAATTTAACCAGCCATCTTTTTGGATAATGTCTTCATTAAAATAAATATCATTAATTTCTGCAACCATTAATAAAGTATTATTTTCCTTAATCTCATATTGATTTAAGTATTTACAGCCTAATTTTATTCTTGATGATTTTACAAATGGCGCTTTGTAATCATCTTTAAATTCTTTTTCTAAATTGGTCACATCAAATTCAGAAATAACTGATGGGTATCTAGCAGAAGTATGGTGAGCTTCCTTTATATCTTCAACGTTTATATGATTGACAGTGAATTCTTTATTATCTATTATGTTTTTATATGTATCTCTTGGAACTGTTGTTGGTCTTACAATGAATGTGAGTAAAGCAGGGTCACTACCTAAATGTGTTATTGAACTGAAAACAGCGACATTATGAATGTTTTCTGTTGAAACCGTTCCAATCAAATTAGCAGATTTATATCCGGTACAGCTATTAATTAAATTTAATCTATAAATGCGATCCATAGCATTTAAATCTTGTTTAGAAATATGTTTCATGTTTTATAAAATCTGCTCAAAAATAAAAAATATAAAATTAGATTTATGTAGTTTTAAGAAATTATAAATAGTAAAACTTTAATTGTGAGAAAAAAATTACCAATAATTTTATTTTTAATTAGTATATCCTGTTATCTATTGTTTTTTTTAATTGGATCGGAAATTGATGAAAATGGATATCTAGATGAACCATTTTTTTTATTACCATTAGGAGCTTTATTTTTTTTCTCTTCAGCTATGGTTTATTCATGGAACAAAATAAAAAAGTCTTAAATAAAAAAAGCTCCAACATGGAGCTTTTTTTTATTTACTAATATTATTTTTAATCTCTTTTTTTATCACTGTCTTCTTTTTTGCTTTTTTTACAGAGTTCCCATAAAGTTCTTAAATCGTCAGGCGATAAAATATCTTTAGTCCAAACTTTCTTGGTATCATCGAGTGTTAAAACCTGAATTGGTAAGTTTAATCTAGGTTTGTTTTCTCTTGTTTTGCCATTTTTTTCAAAATAGGCTTTCATTTGACTATGGATTTCTTTTCTATTATTTCCAGAAATTATAGAGCTATCAGCCATAGTATATGAAATTGGATAAACAAATTTAAAACATGGCCCTCTTTTTTTATTATTATCTTTTCCATCTTGATCTTTTTTATCACCCCAGTCATCTTTATTTCCTTTTGTAGATTCTAACTCTCTACCTTTTGTTGTGAAATACTGATTGTCATTTCTTTCATAATCTAATTCAAAATCAAAAAAGTCCCAACTTTTCATTTCAATTTCAAAACCTAATTCAGGAGCTAGTTCTGCATAACGAATTACTTCATCTGGCATTTTAAAGTTTAGACTTGTAATAGCTGTTTTAGGAATTTCATTCTTTGTCACAGAGATTCTGTTGTCTGATTCAATAATTGCTTGTATTAATTCATCATCAGACATCTCTTGATCCATATTTTCACATGAACTAATTAAAGCTAAAAAAAATAAAGGAAGTATATATTTATATATTTTCATAATTATAATTATAATCCAATTTAGTGAAAAATTTTATTCTAAATTGTAGTTTAGCTTTTTCTTAACAATAACAAAAACATATATGTTCAAAAAATCACTTTCAATTATTTTTATTTTCTTTTTCTCTTTTGTTTTTTCTCAAGAAAATCAAGTTATTAATGAAGATTTCCCGGTTTTTCCTATATGTAAATTAGTACCAGCTAAAAATCAGATTACATGCTTTAATGATACTATTGAGGAACATATTGAAAAATATTTTATTTTTCCTGATTCTGCCAAAGATCTTGGTCTTCAATCGGTTGTGAATGTATTTTTTGAAATTGATATTAACGGAAAAGTTGATAAGTTGTTTGCTAAATCTTCTATAGTAGGTGTGGAGTTCAAAGACAGTGAGTCACTAAATATTGCAAATGCTGTTTTTGAGCAAGCTGCAATGAAAATATTTGATCAACTTCCTGTCATGAAACCTGGAAAGGTTAATGGAGTTGTTAGTTCTTTTCCTTTTAGGATTCCAGTTACTTATAGAATTGAATCGCAAAACTTTGACCCTAATGATATTTTTACTTTAGACAATGTTGATTGGGCTCCTTTATTCCCGAAAGCTAAAGATGTAACACCTGAAACTTCTATCATATTATTTAAAGAAAACATTGATTTTTATGTGAACAAATATTTGAAGTATCCAAAAACTCACACTAATGCTAGTGAACAGGTTATTGTTTTTTTAGAGCTAATTATTGAAAATGATGGAAATATTTTTGAAATAACTTCCTTTGGTCCTGAAGAATATAGAGTTCAAGCAGAAAAAGCAGTTAAAAGAATACCTTCTTTAGAGCCGGCAATTAAAAACGATTATCCTGTAGCAATTAGCTATTCTTTCCCTGTTTTATTTAATAAAAAATAATATATGACAATAAAAACAATAAATCATTCCGGATGGTTAAAGTCACTACTTTTTATTCCATTATTATTTATTTCTGAAGTTCTAAGTACTGTTATAGTAATTAGTCTTGGCTATGATATATTTAATCAAGGATCTTCATTAAATGAATCAGTAATGCTCATACAAAAAAGCTTTTCATTAGTAATAGTTTTGATTTTGATATGGCTTTTCATGAAATATATTGACAAACAAAAATTCATTGATATTGGATTTCAAACTAAAAACAGATTAAAAGATTTTAATTATGGAATTTTAATTGGATTTATAATTATGTGTAGTGCATACTATATTTTATTATTTATCGGAGAAATTAATTATGTTGGATATTCTTTTAATTTAGAAAATATTTTTATTTCTATCATGTTATTTACTGGAGTATCAATTTTTGAAGAAGTTATTTTTAGAGGATATGTTTTAAAAAACTTATTAGAATCATTTAATCCTTTTGTTGCTTTATTTATTTCTTCAATATTTTTTTCATTAATTCATGGAGCTAATCCGAATGTTACAATTCTTGGATTATCTAATATTTTTTTGGCTGGTTTTTTTCTAGGTGTTTCTTATGTGTTTACAAAAAACTTATGGTTTCCGATAGCTTTACATTTTAGCTGGAATTTTTTTCAATCAATGTTTGGATTTAAAGTAAGTGGGCTCGATTCTTATTCAATTATTGAATTTAAAATTTTAGAGAACAATTATATAAATGGTGGTGAGTTTGGATTTGAAAGCTCAATTTTATCTCTAGTTATTATATCAATTTCAACAATATTTATTTGGAAATATTTTAAGTCAATTGAAAAAACAAGTTAATAACTCATAAACTATTATTTAAAGAAAATTAATTTCATAGCTATAACTGAGGCTATAAATACGATAATTTTAAATAAAATATCAACCCAAAATCTAAACATTTTTTCTTTTCTTTTCATTAACTAAATATAATGATAATAAGAATATATCAGAAAAAAGGGCAGTAACCAAAATTTTTCTAGAAATTATAGTATAGTCGTTAATTTTGTTGATTCTGATAATGAAAATGATTAGTTTAGTGTTGTTACGATATAAAAAAAGACATAAAACTGACGTAAGCACTAATTCTTACTATTTTATATCTTTTTTAAAAGAGTATGGGTCATTAACTCAGTTGGTTCAGAGTGTTACCTTGACAGGGTAGAAGTCACTGGTTCGAATCCAGTATGACCCACTATTATGAATATATTTGTTGTATTTGGATTAAACTCTAAACAGTTAATCAAACCCAGAATAATCTTATTATGAAAAAACATCTAGCACTTGTATTACTATTTTGTTCTTTTTTTTCTTTTTCTCAAAAATTTGACAAAAAAATTACTGACTTAATCTCTAATTATGAAAGTCAGGTTATTGATTTAAGACATTGGTTTCATGAAAACGCAGAACTTAGTAATAGAGAATTTAAAACTTCTGAAAGGATTGCAGAAGAATTAAGAAAAATTGGTCTTAATCCTCAGACAGGTGTTGCAAAAACTGGAGTTGTTGCTTTGTTAGAGGGTGGTAGACCAGGTCCAGTGGTAGCATTAAGAGCTGATATTGATGGATTGCCTGTAAAAGAAAGAGCTGACATAACTTGGGCATCAAAAATGACAGGTGAATATAATGGGGATGTAGTTCCTGTAATGCATGCTTGCGGACATGATACTCACACTGCAATATTGTTGGGCGTAGCTAAAGTTTTATATGATATTAAAGATCAAATTCCAGGATCTGTAAAGTTTATTTTTCAACCTGCTGAAGAAGGAGCGCCTGCAGGAGAGGATGGTGGAGCCGAATTAATGGTTAAAGAAGGTGTTTTAAAAAACCCTGATGTTGATGCAATATTTGGTTTACATATTTGGTCCCAAATTAGTGCTGGACAAGTTTATGTTAGACCTAAGGGTATTATGGCTGCTGTTAATGAGTTTAGAATTGACATTGAAGGAGTTCAAACACATGGATCAACACCATGGACAGGAGTAGATCCAATAGTTACTGCATCTCAAATGATCAATTCAATTCAAACCATTGTTAGCAGAAATATGCCATTAACTGAAGCTGCTGCTGTTGTAACTATTGGAAGTATTCATGGAGGTGTTAGAAGTAATATAATCCCTGAAAGTTTGTATATGTTAGGTACTATTAGAACACTTGACAATAACATGAAGGATGTTTTAATTCAAAGACTAGAAAAAATTGTTAAAAACATAGCTGAAGCGAATAATGCAAAAGCAAAAATTACTTATCAAGTTACCTATCCAATAACTTATAATGATCCAGATTTATATACTCAAATGCTACCATCTTTACAAAGAATAAATGGTGTTGAAAATGTTAATTCAATGAATGCGATTACTGGGGCGGAAGATTTTTCTTTTTTTCAAGAAAAAATTCCAGGAATTTATTTTTTTATTGGAGGTGCTAAAAAAGGTACAGATCCATTAAAAGCGGCTCCTCACCATACTCCAGATTTTTATGTTGATGATTCAGCAATGATAACAGGATTAAGATCAATGACTACATTAGCCTTAGACTACTTGAAAAATAATAAATAAGGGATGTCGATTTTAATATATAATAAAGAAGATCAAGCTTCAGGGAATTTTAATAGTGGCGAGATCTTAGAAAAAAAACCTATTGGATTTCTTCAAGACGGAGGTGAATTAAACCCTTATTCAAATTTGTTTTATTGGGCAGATGCTTGGACACCATCTTCTAGAAGTACTATTGGTTTACATCCACATCAAGGATTTGAGATTTGTAGTTTTGTTATTGAGGGAAGTATAAAACATTTTGATTCTCAACAAAATAAATGGATTGAATTATTAAAAGGTGACGCTCAGATAATTAGATCTGGTAATGGAATATCTCATGCAGAAGAAATTTTAGATAATTCTCGAATGTTTCAAATTTGGTTTGATCCTGATATTTCAAAAACAATTTCCAAACCTGCTTCTTATAGTGATTATAAACTCGAATCTTTTCCATTGTCTAAAAAAGAAAAAAGTTCTGTTTTAACAATAAAAGGTAAAGGTTCTCCTTTTAAAATGGATTCAGAAGGAATTGAAATTTATGAAATCAATTATGATGATGGATTTCATGAAATTAATTTAAATTCTGAATTGGTTTATTCTTTTTTTATTAAAAAAGGAACTTTAATACATGAAAATCAAAACCTAGCTCAAGGAGCTTTTTTAAAAATAGATAAAGAATCTAAACTGAATTTTGAATCTAAAAATGGTTTAGAGATTTTTAAAATAACATCACCGTTACGAACAAGTTACTCCACTTATTATGAGCGATTTAATTAAAAGGCTTAACTCTGAAATTTGTTTCTTTTTCAAAAGCATATCCAATTTGTAAAAGTTTATTCTCAGTAAACGATGGAGATATAAAAGTCAAGTTAAATGGTTTACCATTTTTATCATAACCCATTGGAACAGTTAAGCATGGGTAATAAGCTCCAGCTGCATAGCCGGCGTGATAATTATTTATTGATATAATTGCATCTAGCTTATGTTTCTTAATAGCTATGTCAAAATATTTTTTTCCCTCAGTTTTAATTCTAGTTTTAATTGAATTTATTTCATCTAATTTAGTTGAGTCACTAATAATAGATTTAAAAATACCTTGTCCATAAGGAGATCTCATCAGTGAGTCTTTATTGTTGAACTTAATAATATCATTAATGCCAGTAAATAAGATTTTGTTTTTTTTAAAATATTTAGGAAGGTCAAACTTCATGTCATAATCTAATATTTTTCTAAATCCACTAAAATCAACTTTAGGAGGGCTAAATTCAACTACTATTCCACCTAACTTTACAATTTTATTTATTGCATTTAAATAAAGCGAGTCATTTAAATAGTCCTTAAACACTCCAAACCTTTTACCTTTTAAAGAAGAATTTATAATGGATTCCAAATCAATATCATCAACACTAACAGACATATTATCATCTGGATCGTAACCTAAAATTGCTTTTAAAACTATAGCATTGTCAATTACATTTTTAGTCATAGGCCCAGAAGTGTCTAGCGTACTTGAAATAGGTACTATACCTGATCTACTAACTAAACCAATAGTTGGTTTTAAACCAACTATAGAGTTTGCTGAAGAGGGTGATAAAATAGACCCTGAGGTTTCTGAACCTAAAGAAACGCTAGAAAAATTTGCAGAAATAGCTACTCCACTTCCCGAACTAGAGCCGCCAGAATCAAACTTTTTTCTTCCATATGGATTTAAAGTTTGTCCTCCTTGAGCACTATATCCTGACGGACAATTATTACAAAAATAATATGCCCATTCACTAAGATTAGTTTTTCCTAATATTAAAGCTCCCTCACTTTTTAATTTACCCACAACAAAAGCATTATTAGAGATATTATCATTTAATGCAATTGAGCCTGCAGTAGTTGCTAGGCCATCATAATTAATATTATCTTTTAGAAGAACAGGAATACCATGTAAAGAAAATATTGATTGTGGTTTTGTTTTGTCTTTTTCTCTAGCTTCTTCAATTATATTTTGATTGATACTTATAATTGAATTTAAATACTGATTTTTATTGAATTCAATAGATTGAATTCTGTACAAATAAAACAATACTAAATCTTCATAAGTAAGACTGCTATTTAAAATATTAGTTTGGATTTCAGGAATACTTTTTTCAATTATTAATGGTTTAAGTGTGTTGTATTTCTTTTGGCTAAATTGATTTAGTTCTGTAGATATATTTTTAAACCATTCATTTTTAATTTCAATTTTTGATTGAATTAATTTGAATTGCATCCTTGTATTAGAGTGATCTTTGCTTTCTTTAATCTCAATCGATTCATCATAGTTTTTCCAGGAAAAACTGTTATTACAGCCTGCAATCAGTACAATAAATAAAAATAAAATTATTTTTTTCATTAATTTTTAAATGTAATTTATTAAATCTTCCATTTTCATTCCTCTAGAACCTTTAATCAATATATGCTTTGAAGTTATTGGAGTCTTTTTGAAATGATTAATCAACTCTTTTTTAGTTTTATAAAAAAAAGGAATATCAAAATTGTTTTTATGTTTAAAAAATTCTAATCCTATTAGAAAAATATTTTCATATTTATTTCTAATACAAAGACTGATTAGATCAAAGTGTTCTTTTTCAGATTCCTTCCCTAATTCAAACATATCTCCCAAAAGAATTGTTTTTGAACCATTTAATTTATTAAAAGATTGAACTGAAGAACTCATACTACTTGGATTTGCGTTATAAGCATCTAGAACAATAGATTTATTGTTTATCTCAATAATTTGTGATCTATTATTTATTGGATTATACTCTGATATTGATTTTTTTATTTCAGAAATAGGTATATTGAAATGCAATCCAATTAAAGTAGCAAATGCAATATTATTAAAATTATAATTTCCTGTTAATTTAGAATTTAAAAGCTGATCTTTAAATTTAATTCCACTGTACATCCCATTTAAGACCTCCTCGAATTTATAGTTGTTTTGGTCAGATTTTCCGAAACTTATTTTTTTTCCTATATATTTTTTTTGTATTTCATCATCATTATTTATAAATGCCGTTTTATTATTAGAAATTAGAAAATCGTATAATTCACTTTTCCCTTTAATTACACCTTGTAAATTACCAAATCCTTCTAAGTGAGCTTTTCCAAAATTTGTAATTAATCCAAAATCTGGATTTACTAATTCTGTTAAAAACTTAATCTCATTGATATGATTCGCTCCCATTTCTATAACAGCAAAATCTGCTAATGGATCTATTTTTAGAAGAGTTAACGGGACTCCAATATGATTATTTAAATTTCCAAGAGTAGAGGATATTTTAAACTTAGTTTTTAAAACTTCAGTAATAAGTTCCTTAGTTGTTGTTTTACCATTACTTCCGGTAAGTGCAATGATTTTAGTTTTTAATAGTTTAGATCTGTATAGTTTTGCTAATTCTTGTAAAGATTCTAATGAGTCTTTAACCTTTAAAAATTTAGGATGACTTAGTGAATTGTCGTCAATAACTGCATAAATTGCTCCGTCTTTAATTGCTTGTTCAGCAAATTTATTTCCGTCAAAATTATCTCCTTTTAAAGCAAAAAAGATTGATCCTTTTTTAATCGATCTAGTGTCAGTTGATACTGAGTTTGATTCCTTGAAATAATTGTAAAGTTCTGAAGTAAGCATCAGTTAAATATAATGTAATACAATAGAACAGATAAAAATTTATTTTATCTCTTTCTAGATTTTTTACTATTTCTTGATTCCCCTAAATATGACATTGCACATCTAAAACCTATAAAATTAGATGTCATAGATTCTGGATAATACCTTCTTTGAGCAGGGTCAAGATAATATGCTCTATCAAGCCATGAGCCACCTTTGTATACTCTAGCTTCGTTGTTTATAAGAGTTGTGGATTCCTCAAATTGATTATTTTGATCGGGAGAATTATACATTTTTGAATATTCTCCGTCAAGTTTGAAATCTCTTACTGAATTTCTGTCACCGTCGTTAAAGTCTCTATTATCTCCTTTACTATAATTTGTTCTATCTATAGAGTTTTCGTCTTCAATTTCATTTTTTAACGATCCTGGTAAATTATCATAATTTGCATTTTCTGAACTTACTGTAAGTACTTTTCCGTTTTCGTCAATAGATGGTTTGAAGTATAAATTTCCTCTATAATAATTAAAATCATTCATTTCTTCATCGATTATAGGCCTATAAACATCTGCTACCCATTCAGCAACATTTCCAGCCATTCCATATAATCCAAAATCATTAGGAGGATATGATCTTACTGCAGAAGTAATCCCAGATCCAGTTTCAGACCATCCGGCAATTCCACCATAATCACCTTTTCCGAGTTTGAAATTAGCCAATTGATCACCTTGATTTTTTCTTTTACCAGATCTTGTATATTCTCCATCCCAAGGAAACTTCTTTTTTCCTCTGTATAAATTTTCCTCAGAAATTTCACTTAGTGCTAATGCAGCATATTCCCATTCAGTTTCAGTTGGAAGTCTATATTCAGGCAAAAGAATTCCGCTTTCTCTTGATGCATAATTAATGGTTGTTTGTCCATTTTCATCAGTATTGATTTGTTTACTGCCTGTCATTTCATTCATTTTCCCATCGTATGCATTTGATGGGTCTAGAAAATATGCTTTTGTATTAAATGAATAACCATTTGAAAGACTGTCTGGACTAATTGCACCTGGTCGTATGTAACCATTCGAAACTAAAATTTGTTCGTTAACTCGATCAGTTCTCCATTTAGCATAGTTAACAGCTTGTTTCCAATTAACACCAACAACAGGATGATTTTCAAACGCAGGGTGCCTTAGGTAATTATTAACCATATCCTCATTAAATCCTAGTGGATTTCTCCATACAAGTGTATCAGGAAGAGATGCTTTATATATATCAGGAAAGTCTTTAGCAAAAACTTTATTCATCCAATGTAAATATTCGACATACATAAGGTTAGTTACTTCAGTTTCATCAATAAAAAAAGATCTAACATATTGTTGAGTTGGAGTATTGTTCCAATCATGCATTATATTGTCTTGAACGTTTCCTTTTGTATAAGTTCCGCCTTCAATAAAAATAAGTCCAGGACCTGTATTTTGTCCTTTATATGATTTTTTATTTTTAAATCCACCATCTTTTGTACTTATTTTCCATCCAGTAGCTTGTGATATATTTTTATTATTTTTAAAGGGATTATTACTATTACATCCTATTACAAGTACAGATAATAATAAAACTAGTGGAGTGTATATGTTATTGATTTTCATTGATTTATTTTCTTATCTTAAAGTTGCAAGATAGTAAATTGTTTAAAAAAAAATTATTTTACTTTTGATGAAAGTATTTAAAACTTAAAATTTATATTATATGAGAAATATTATTGTTCGTTTAATTTTAATATTCAATGTTGTTTTTGTTTTTTCTCAGGAAAGAAGGGTTATTACAACTGCTGTTCCTTTTTTAATGATTTCTGCAGATGCAAGAGCTTCTGGTCTTGGTGAACAGGGTGTTGCAACTTCTCCAGATGCTTTTTCTCAACACTGGAACCCTGCTAAATATGTTTTTTTAGATAATGCATCAGGTGTGGGAGTGAGTTACACACCTTATTTGAGTAAATTAGTTAGTGATGTTTTTTTAGCAAATATTAATTATTACAATATTATTGATGAAAGAAGTTCGTGGTCAACTAGTTTTAAATATTTTAGTCTTGGAGATATTGATATTCTTCAAAACCCTCAGGATATTCCATATTTAGAAAACCCAAATGAATTCACCCTTGATGCTTCATACATATTAAAATTAAATGATTATTTTTCAATGGGTGTTACAGGAAGATTTTTAATGTCAGATGTAAAATTGCAAAGTGTTGATTCAGATTCAAGTTCAGCTAGTTCATTTGCAGTTGATATTTCCGGGTTTTATCAATCTGACGTTAAAGCTTATCAGAATTTTAATGGTTTATGGCGATTTGGATTTAATATATCCAATTTAGGACCAAGAATGAAATATGAAGAGCTTGGTAAGAAAAACTTTATTCCAACAAATTTAAAATTAGGTTCAGCGTTTGATTTTATTTTTGATTCCTCAAACAAATTGTCTATTAACTTAGAGCTTAATAAACTTTTAGTTCCTTCTCCTAGTATTCCAATATTAAATTCAAATGATCAGATTATTGGATATAATCAGGAAGATGTGAACTTTTTATCTGGATTATTTAAATCTTTTGGAGATGCACCTGATGGATTTAGTGAAGAGTTAAAAGAAATAACTCTTGCCTTAGGTATTGAATATACATACGACGATTCGTTTGCACTTAGGTTAGGATATTTTGGTGAAAATGAAAATAAAGGAGCAAGAAAGTACATAACATTTGGAACAGGATTTAAACTAGAAGACATCAATTTAGATTTATCATATCTATTATCAACATCTAGTGTTATAAGTCCATTAGAAAATACTTTAAGATTCTCTTTTACTTATAATTTTAAATAAATTAATATTTTCAATTTTTATTTTTAATGTATTAATTAGATACATTAACTTTGCAAAAATTAAATAATTCTTGTAAAAAAAAGAATTATAAATTATAATTCATTAAATGAAAGAAATTACAAAAGAAACTTATTTGAAATGGTATGAAGACATGTTGTTTTGGAGAAAGTTTGAAGATAAATTAGCTGCTGTTTATATTCAGCAAAAAGTTAGAGGATTTTTACATTTATATAATGGTCAAGAAGCAGTGCTGGCTGGAGCTTTACATGTTATTGATCCTGAAAAAGATAGAATGATTACTGCATACAGGAACCATGTAATGCCAATTGGTATGGGTGTTGACCCAAGACGAATTATGGCAGAGTTATTTGGAAAATCAACTGGAACTTCTATGGGTTTAGGTGGTTCTATGCACATTTTCTCTAAAGAACATAGATTTCATGGAGGTCATGGAATTGTAGGTGGTCAAATTCCCCTTGGAGCTGGTATGGCTTTTGGAGACAAATATTTCAATAGAGGAGCTGTAACTTTGTGTTATATGGGGGATGGTGCGGTTAGACAAGGATCTTTACATGAAACATTAAATTTAGCCATGCTGTGGAAACTTCCAGTAGTTTTTATTGTAGAAAATAACGGATATGCAATGGGTACATCTGTTGAAAGAACAGCAAATCATTCTGATATTTGGAAATTAGGTTTAGGTTATGAAATGCCTTGCGGCCCGGTTGATGGAATGAACCCAGTGAAAGTAGCTGAAGCACTTCATGAAGCCATTTCAAGAGCTAGAAACGGAGATGGTCCTAGTTTTTTAGAAATGAAAACATATAGATACAGAGGACATTCTATGTCAGATGCTCAAAAATACAGAACAAAAGAAGAAGTTAACGAGTACAGGAAAATTGATCCAATTTCTCAGGTTAAGAAAGTGATTTTAGAAAATGATTTTGCATCAGAAGAAGAAATTTTATCAATTGATGCTAGTATAAAAAGTAGAGTTCTTGATTGTCAAAAATTTGCAGAAGAATCTCCATATCCTGAAAAATCAGTTATGTATGATGCAGTTTACGAACAAGAGGACTATAATTTCATTTCTCATAAATTAAAATAAATGGCTGAAATAATAAACATGCCGCGCTTAAGTGATACTATGGAGGAAGGTGTAGTAGCTAAGTGGTTGGTAAATGAAGGGGATACTATAAAAGAAGGAGATATTCTAGCTGAAATTGAAACTGATAAGGCTACTATGGAATTTGAATCTTTTCATGATGGAGTTTTACTTCATATTGGAATTAAAGAAGGTGAAACTGCAGCTGTTGATACTCTTTTAGCAATTGTTGGGGAAAAGGATGAAGATATTTCAGGCTTGTTAAGCACATCCTCAAACTCAGGACAATTAGATTTAGTTGATCAAATAAATGAATCAGAAAATTTAATTCAAAACACTGAAGATCAGACAACTTTTAAAGTTATTGCTCCTGTTTTAAATGATTCTTTTCAGATTGTTACGATGCCTAGGCTTAGTGATACTATGGAAGAAGGTACTGTATCTTCATGGCTTGTGAATGTTGGTGATGTTGTTAAAGAAGGTGATATACTTGCTGAAATTGAAACTGATAAAGCAACTATGGAATTTGAATCATTTCACGAAGGAACTTTATTATTTATTGGAATTAATGTTGGAGAGACTGCAAAAGTAGATAGTTTATTAGCTGTAATTGGAGATCCAAATTCAGATTATAAATCTGCAATAGATAATTTTGGAATTAATCCAATAGCAAATGACAAAGTTGAAATAGAAGATGTCCCAACAGAAATAATTACTGAAACTTCAGAAACAATCACTGAATCAATTAAAGAGCCAATATCAAATAATGAAAATCCAAGAGTTTTGGCTTCGCCATTAGCTAAAAAGATTGCAAAAGAAAAGAGTATAGATTTGAATTTGATAAATGGATCTGGAGATAATGGAAGAATCATAAAAGAGGATGTTGAAAACTTTAAACCTAGTGTTGTTAGTGATTTTAAAGATAATTCAACTTCTAAAATTGTTGTGTCAGGAATTGAAAGTTTTGAAGACATAGAAAATTCTCAAATGAGAAAAACTATCGCAAGAAGACTTAAAGAATCTAAGTTCTCTGCTCCTCATTACTATTTGAGTGTAGAATTTGAAATGGATAATGCGATTGCTTTTAGAAATCAATATAATTCCCTTCCAGAAACTAAAATATCATTTAATGATATAGTTGTAAAAGCTTGTGCAATAGCTTTAAAACAACATCCGAGAGTGAATTCTCAATGGTTTGACGATAAAATGAGACTCAACCATCATGTTCATGTTGGCGTAGCTGTTGGTGTTCCAGACGGACTAGTTGTCCCAGTTATACGTTTTGCAAATGAAAAATCAATCCCAGAAATTGGAAGCTTAGTTAAAAGTTATGCTTCAAAAGCTAGAGATAAAAAACTTTCCCCTGATGAAATGCAGGGAAGTACATTTACTGTTTCAAATTTAGGTATGTTTGGAATTGAAGAATTTACATCAATTATTAATCAACCGAATTCTGCTATTTTATCTGTTGGAACTATTGTTAAAAAACCTGTAGTTAGAGATGATAAGATCACAATTGGACATACTATGAAAATCACTTTAGCATGTGATCATAGAACTGTTGACGGTGTAACAGGTTCTTTATTTTTACAAACGTTAAAAGGGTTTGTAGAAAATCCAGTTACCATGTTAGTATAGAAATTATTTTATGAAAAATGTTGTTATCACAGGATCAAGTAGAGGGATAGGATTTGAATTAGTTAATCTGTTTAGTCAAAATAATTATAATGTTATCGCCCTTTCCAGAAATGTTTCTTCAATCACAAAATTAAACTTGAACAACGTTTCTACATTTAGTACAGATCTTTCCGATGCTGACTCAATTAACAATGCTGTAGAATTTATAAAAAACAACTTCAGTACTGTTGATGTTCTAATTAATAATGCAGGTAAATTAATTAACAAACCATTTATTGAGACAACTATACAAGATTTTAAATCAGTTTATAGTGTAAATGTTTTTGGGCTTGCAGAGTTAATTAGATTATTAATACCTTCTTTTTGTAATACATCACATATAATTAATATTAGCAGTATTGGAGGAATAGGAGGTTCTAGCAAATTCCCTGGCTTATCTGCATACTCAAGTAGTAAAGCAGCTTTAAATGTACTAACAGAAATGTTGTATGAAGAATTTAAATTATCTGGTCCTATTGTAAATACTCTTGCATTGGGCGCTGTACAAACTGAAATGCTAGAGGAAGCTTTTCCGGGATATCAGGCTCCATTATCGTCAACTGAAATGGCACATTATATTTATGACTTCTCAATTAATGGTCATAAGTATTTTAACGGTAAAATTTTACCTGTTTCAATTTCAAATCCATAAGGTGCATAGCTTATTTGATTTAATTCCTGCTAATTCCATAGAGTTAATAACTGATTTAATTAATAGTGAAAATTTATCTATTAAAATTGTTAAAACTCGAAAAACTAAACACGGAGATTTTAGATATTTAAAAGATGGTAAATTTCAAATTACCTTAAATCATATTGACAACAAGTTCAGATTTCTAATAACTCTTGTTCATGAATTAGCTCATTTTAAGGTTAGTCAATCTTTTAAATATCGAGTTAACCCTCATGGCTTTGAGTGGAAAAAAATCTATAAAAATTTAATGTTGCCATTTTTAAATAATAAAATTTTTCCAGATGATGTTTTAAGGCATTTAGCTTTTCATATGATTAACCCTCCAGCAACTACAGACTCTGACATCAACCTAGTTGTTGCTTTACAGAATTATGAACTAAATGATGATAATAAATCTTTTCTTTTTGAAGTTGCATTGAAAGATTCATTTATTTATCAGGAAAATAAAGTATTTATCAAATTACATAAAAGAAGAAAACGATATATTTGTAAAAATCTATCTAATGGTCAGAAGTTTTTGTTTTCACCAGTAGCTAGAGTTAAAATAAAAATAAATGAAAATAGTAGCAGTTAGTGGATATTTTGACCCAATTCATGTAGGTCATTTAGAATATTTAAAAATGTCAAAAAAACTTGGTGATAAATTAGTTGTAATTGTAAACAATAATTATCAATGTATTTTAAAAAAAGGTAAACCTTTCATGGATGAAAATGATAGATTAGAGATTGTTAAATCTTTAGAAATGGTTGATGAAGTATTCTTGTCTATAGATAAGGATAAAACTGTTTGTGCTTCTTTGGAGGCTATTAAACCTCATATATTTGCAAATGGTGGTGATAGATCTGTTGGTGAAGTTCCTGAATCTAAGATTTGTCAAAAACACAATATAGTTATGACAGACGGACTTGGAGATAAAATACGAAGCTCTTCTGATTTGACAGGTTTGAAACAAATATAGTTTATGGAAAATAAATTTAATTTTTCTGATGAAAATTCATCGATAAAAAATTCTGATAAGTCAATATCCGGTAATGCAAAAGGTTTGTTATCGTCGACTTTATTTTTTTTAAAAGAAATTTTAGATTTTAGAAATGAGACAGATAAAGCTGCTACTTTACATTCCATAAAAAATGATATATCAATTAAAGGTCCTACAGCCTGGATCTTAATTTGTTCAATTTTTGTTGCATCAGTTGGCTTAAATGCGAATTCGATCCCTGTTGTTATTGGAGCAATGCTTATTTCTCCATTAATGGGACCTATTTTAGGATTTGGATTATCAATTGCTATTAATGATTTAGAAACCTTAAAAAAATCCATTTTGAATTTCTCTGTAATGGTTATTTTAAGTGTTTTTACTGCTTACTTATTTTTTTCATTTTTCCCTTTAAGAGAGGAATCTTCTGAATTACTATCCAGAACTAAACCTGATATTAGAGATGTGTTAATTGCTTTTTTTGGGGGACTGGCTCTAATAATTGCTAAAACAAAAAAGGGAACTATTTCTACTGTTATTTATGGTGTTGCAATTGCCACTGCTTTAATGCCACCTCTTTGTACTGTCGGATATGGATTAGCAACTGGAAAAGCTTCTTTTGCTGTTGGTGCAATGTATTTATTTATGATTAATACATTGTATATAGTTTTAGCCACTTATTTAATAATTAAATTACTCAGATTTCCATTAATAGATTATGCAAATTCTAAAAGAAGAAGACTTATTTCAAGATTAGTTACTTTCTTTTCGATTTTAATGTTAATTCCCGCATTTTATACTTTTGTTGGAGTTTTGTATGAAAATAAATTTGATAATTCAATTAGTGATTTCTTAGATTTTGAATTGGATGGAATTGCTAATAAAGATTATTTAATAATAAACTCTAAAATAGAATATAATATAGATGAAGTTAATTATGTCTTACCTTGGCGTGATAAGACTTCCAGTTTAACACTCAATAGTTTTGGATTGGATCCTATTTCTGATGATATAATGATTTTATTAAAGGCTAAAATTAAAAAATATCCACATTTATCTTTGACTTCTATTAATTTCAATCAACAAAAAATTGAAAATGATTTTAAAGAACAAAAACGTTTTTTAGTAGAACTTAGACGTAGAGATTCTTTAGATCTTTCAAACAAAAATAAACAAATTGAGGAGTTAACTCAAAGACTAAATAATTTAGAAAAAATTGAATCAAAAAATATTTTATATAAAACAATTATTGAAGATATAAAATTAAATTACGATCAAATTATAGACTTTAATCTTCAAAATTTATTAGATATAGATCAAAAAGATCAAGATTTAAAATTGATTTTTTATATTAAATGGAATGAATCAATTTCTGAAAATGAAATTTTCAAACAAGAACAAAAAATAAAAACTTGGTTAACATTAAAATTAAAGGACGAATCCTTTGAATTAGTAAGGTTCAGATAACTATAAATATTTTTTCACTTTTTTCAGAAGCTCTGAAGAATACACAAAGTTTGTAACTGATTTATTTTTTGTTTTTAAAATTTCTTTATTTGTGCCTTCCCAATTTTTTTCCCCTGAAACCATAAATATAATTTTTTCTCCTATTTCAATAACTGAATTCATGTCGTGAGAGTTTATAATTGTAGTTATATTATATTCTTTGGTAATTTCATGAATAAGTTTATCAATTACAATTGCTGTTTTAGGATCTAAACCTGAATTCGGTTCGTCACAAAATAAATATTTAGGATTCATTACAATTGCTCTTGCAATAGCAACTCTTTTTTGCATTCCACCAGAAATTTCTGAAGGAAGTTTGTCAACAGCTGTTGAAAGTTCAACTCTTTCAATAGCTATTTTTGCTTTTTCTCTTATTTCTTCTTCGTTTTTGTTTGTTAGCATATTTAATGGAAACATTACATTTTCAATAACAGACATGGAATCAAACAAAGCACTTCCTTGAAAAACCATCCCCATTTCTCTTCTTAAGAAAGTTTTATCACTTTCATTCATGTTTAAGTTAGAGACACCATCGTATATTATTTCTCCACTATCAGGTTCATGTAATCCTAACAAACATTTTAATAGTACTGTTTTTCCTGATCCACTTTGTCCAATTATTAAGTTCGTTTTACCTTTTTCAAAAGTTGTAGAAATACTATGGATAATTGTACTTCCATCAAAAGATTTTTTTATGTTTTTAATTTCGATCATTAGCTTAATAATAATTGTGTAATAATGAAATTTACTATGATAATTATTATGGAGGTCCAGACAAATGATAATGTACTGGCTTTTCCAACCTCAAGAGCTCCACCTTTCATATAAAACCCATGATATGATGGTACTGTAGCTAATATAAATGCAAATAAAATTGTTTTTAAATAGGCATAACTTACGTGAGATGGATCAAAATCCATTTGAATTCCTGAGATAAATGCTTCGCTTGGAACTCCTGCAAAAGTCATTGCAACAAATCCGCCAAAAATTGCAACAAACATTGCCACTGTAATTACAAAAGGGTAAAATAATAACGCAATAATTTTCGGAAATACTAGATAGTTTAATGGATTAATTCCCATAACCTCTAATGCATCTATTTGTTCGGTTACTCTCATTGTACCAATACTAGAAGTAATATATGATCCAACTTTTCCAGCCATAATTATAGACATGAAAGTTGGAGCAAATTCAAGAATAACGGACTGTCTTGTTGCAAATCCTATTAATGATTTTGATAAAAACGGACTACTTAAGTTAAGAGCAGTTTGTATTGCTACAACTCCTCCAATAAAAAAAGATAAAATTGTAACAATAGGAATGGATTCAATTATAAGATCATTAATTTCTTTAAAAATTAACTTTCTTTGGACTTTCCATTTGCTTGGTTTGAAAAACGACATTTTTATCATTAAAAAATATCTTCCAATATCATCTATATATAGCATAGTTAAATTATCTATCTAAAGTTAAAAAATATAAAAATCAAAATGAGTATTAATTTATTAGATTTTATATGTTATTGCGTTAATGTTCATGCCAGCACCAACGCTCCCAAACATTATAACATCACCCTTCTTTAATGAATGGTCTTTTAGTTCAAGTTTGTTTACAAGGTCAAATAAAGTTGGTATTGTGGCTACTGAGCTGTTACCTAGTTTGTTTATTGACATTGGTAATACACCTTTAGGTGTTTCTAAACCATATAGTTTATAGAACCTATCAACGATAGCTTCATCCATTTTTTCATTTGCTTGATGTAGAAAAACTTTTTTAATATCTTTAATAGAATAGTTAGTTAACTCTAGACATTCTTTCATTGCTTGAGGAACTTGAACTATTGCAAATTCATAAACTTTTCTTCCATACATTTTGATGTACTTAGTTTTTGATTTAGATTCTAAATCATAGGATTCTCCAAAAAACAAATAAAAAGCTTCTTTGTCAGTGAATGTACATGATTTATGAGATAAGATTCCACTATTTTTAATTTGACTTTTTAATTCAACTATTGAAGCGCCAGCTCCATCAGCATAAATCATTGAATCTCTGTCATTAACATCATATGTTCTTGAAAGAGTTTCTGCTCCAATTACTAAACATTTTTTTGCCATTCCAGCTTTAATGAAGGCATAAGCTTGAATAACACCTTCAATCCAACCAGGACATCCAAAAATAATATCATAACAAACGCAATTGGGATTTTTAATTCCTAAATTAAATTTAACTCTACTCGCTAGGCTTGGAAGACTATCCGATTGTTTTGTACCAGATTTAATATCTCCAAAATTATGTGCTACTATTATATAATCTATTGTTTCTTGATCTAATGCTGCATCTTTAATAGCTTTTTCAGCAGCAAAAAATGCTAAATCTGAAGTATTGTGATGATCTTTGGCATATCTCCTTTCTTCAATACCTGTAATTGATTTAAATTTTTTTATTATTACATCATTACTTACCTTAAAATCAGAACCGTCTAAATTTAAAAACTTAGCATTTAAAAAATCATCATTTTTTTTAGTTAATAACGGAATGTAAGAACCAGTTCCAGTAATTTTAATAGACATGTTTAATATTTATTTATAACTAAGTTAATAAAGTCATTGATAAGATTCAATTGGTTCACATGTACAAATCAAGTTTCTGTCTCCATATGCATCATCAACTCTTCTGACAGAGGGCCAAAATTTATTTTCTAAAACATATGATGTTGGAAACGCGGCTTTTTGTCTAGTATATGGATAATCCCAGTTTTCTCTTATTATCATTTTCATAGTATGAGGTGCATTTTTCAATAAATTATTATCGTTGTTTTCTACACATTCATCTATTTCTTTTCGAATTAAAATCATAGCATCGCAAAACCTGTTAATTTCTTCAATATTTTCACTTTCCGTTGGTTCAATCATCATAGTACCTGGTACTGGAAACGAAACTGTTGGAGCATGAAATCCATAATCTATTAATCTTTTAGCTATGTCCATTACCTCAATTCCATTTGATTTAAAAGGTCTACAATCTATAATTAGTTCGTGGGCAGCTCTGCCTTTTTCTCCAGTGTAAAGAATGTCAAAATGATTTTCAATTCTATTTTTAATATAATTGGCATTTAAAATAGCAAATTCAGTAGATGATTTTAACCCTTTTGCACCTAGCATACAAATGTACCCATATGAAATAACGCATGCCAATGCAGATCCCCAAGGCGCTCCAGAAATTGATTTAACACCTTCTTTAGAACTTATATTAATTATAGCATTATTTGGTAAAAATGGGACAAGGTGTTTTGCTACACAAATAGGTCCAACTCCTGGTCCACCACCACCATGTGGTATAGCAAATGTTTTATGCAGGTTTAAATGACAAACATCTGCTCCAATTATGTATGGATTTGTTAATCCAACCTGAGCATTCATATTTGCACCATCCATGTATACCTGACCTCCATTTAAGTGAATGGTTTTGGTAATTTCCTGAATTGATGATTCGAAAACTCCATGCGTTGAGGGATATGTAATCATTAAAGCTGCTAAATTATCCTTGTATTTGTCAGCTTTTTCTTTCAATTCTTCTACATTTATATTTCCATGTTTATCTGTTCCAACAACTACAACTTTCATTCCTGCCATCACAGCAGAAGCAGGATTAGTTCCATGAGCGGAAGATGGGATTAAACAAATATTTCTATGGTCTTGTGAAATACTTTTTAAGTAGGCTCTAATAACCATTAAACCAGCATACTCTCCCTGTGCACCTGAATTAGGTTGCAATGAAGTTCCGCTAAAACCCGTTATTTCATTTAATTGTTTTTCTAGTTTTTTTATAAGCTTTTGATATCCTCTTGCTTGATTTAAAGGAACAAAAGGGTGGATATTATTCCATTTCGCCCAGCTAATTGGAAGCATTTCAGAAGCTGCATTTAATTTCATAGTACATGAGCCAAGTGAGATCATTGAATGAGTTAATGACAAGTCTTTTCTTTCAAGATTTTTAATATATCTCATCAAAGCGGTTTCTGAATGATATTTATTAAAAACTTCGGAATCCATAAACGTAGATTCTCTTTTCAATTTATCTGGATATCTATTTTGCTTAATGTTTAAATTAATTTCAAAAAGATCAATATTTATTGCTTTAGCTATTGTGTCAATAATTTTCTGAATGTCTTTTAAGGAGGTTGTTTCATTTAAAGAAATAGAGAAATATTTTTCGTCTATATAATTAAAATTGATTTTATTTAGTTCAGCAATTTTCTTGATTTTATCACTAGGTCCTTCTAAAAATAAAGTATCAAAAAAGAATTTATTATGTTGTTTCAGGCCTAGTTTAATTAAATTATTTTCAAGAATTACTGTTTTTTCATGAATACTATTTGCTATTTCTTTTAGGCCTTTTGGTCCATGAAAAACGCCGTACATTCCAGCCATAACTGCAAGCAGTACCTGAGAAGTACATATGTTTGAAGTAGCTCTATCTCTTTTAATATGTTGCTCTCTAGTTTGAAGAGCCATTCTTAATGCTGAGTCATCATCTGTATCTTTAGTTAAACCAATAATTCTGCCTGGAACAGATCTTTTGTATTCTTCTTTAGTTGCAAAATATGCAGCATGGGGTCCTCCATAGCCAAGTGGGATTCCAAACCTCTGAGATGTTCCAACGACTACATCAGCTCCAAACAAAGAAGGTTTTTTTAATAAACAAAGTGAAAATAAGTCTGCAGCAACAACTATTTTAAGATTATTGTTTTTCGCTTTAGAACAATACCCTTCTATGTCTTCAATATCTCCATAAACACCAGGATATTGCATTAAACATCCATAAAAACTAGAATCATAATTAAAGTTTTCAAAGTCGCCAATTATGACTTGAATACCCAAAGGTTCTGCCCTGGTTTCTAATAAACTAATTGTTTGTGGAAGTGTATTTTTTGAAACAAAAAATCTTGAAATATTATTCTTTTTTTGTTCTCTATTTCTCAAACTAAACAACATAGTCATAGCTTCTGCAGCAGCTGTACTTTCATCCAATAAAGAAGCATTTGCTAATTGCATTCCTGTCAAATCACATATTATAGTCTGATAATTTAGAAGTGCTTCCATTCTTCCTTGAGCAATTTCTGCTTGATAAGGAGTGTAAGCTGTATACCAACTTGGATTTTCTAAAATATTCCTTTTAATTACTGATGGTACTATAGCTTGATTATAACCTAAACCTATGTAAGATTTAAAAATTTTATTCTTCTTACCTAATTTTTCAATATGTGATAAGTAATCGTTTTCTGAAAGAGCTGGTTTAAGATTCATCTCTTTTTTTAATCTAATATTTTCAGGAATTGTTTCTGAAATTAATTGTTCTATACTTTTTGAATTAATATACTCAAGCATAGAAATTTTATCTTGATTATTTACTCCAATGTGTCTGTCAGCAAAATTATGCATATAAAAAAAAGTTTAGTTCAAAATTAATTAATATCATCCTAAATAATGCATAATTTTAGAACTTTGAGTAAAAACTTTTTAACTTATTTGTTAACTAGAAATTATAATTTATAAATTCAGATAAATGTTGTTTTATAAAAAAGTTTTTGATTTTTATATAAAATCAAGCTTACATCTGGGATTTTGTGTTGTATCACTTTATTTAGTGTCTATTTTTAAACAACAAATTACTGTAAATCATTATGTATTAATCTGTCTTTTTAGTTCCACTATTATTGTTTATAATTTTATAAAATATGCGTCAACTCTGCCGTACTATTTCTTTGTACAAAATGCGCCAATAAAAAAAATACAAATACTAAGTTTTATCTTAGGTTGTGTTCTTTTGTTTTCGTTGTTTTTTTTAGATTGGAAAACTTTATTTTTTGGATTTATTCTTTTTTTAATTTGTTTATTATATGTTTTTCCATTAAATCATTCGAAATCTAATTTTAGAAATCGTAGTAAGATTAAATTATTTCTTGTAGCAATATGTTGGTCTGGTTCAACTGTTTTGTTGCCATTTATTGAATCTCAACAAATGGATTACTATGGCTCAATAGTACTTTTTATTCAATTTTTTTTATTTGTAGTTATATATAGCATGCCATTTGAAATACGAGATTTGAAATACGATTCTAAAGAGCTTAGAACAATTCCTCAAATTTTTGGAATAAAAAAATCAAAGTATATTTCTTATATACTTAGTTTTATTTTTATCTCAATTTCATTTATAAATCAATCAAAAAACAATGATCTTATTTCTGATGTATTAATATCTGTTATTTTGATTTTTATTATTTACAGAACAAAGAAAAATCAAACAAAGTATTTTTCAAGCTTCTGGGTAGAATCTGTTCCTGTATATTGGTTTATAATTCAGTCAATTCTATTTGGAAGAATCGTTTAAAACCTTTTTTTTAAGCTCTTCTTTGAATTTTAAAATTTTATTTAAAACCTCTTCGTTATTACTACCTATAATTTTAGCGGCTAGTATTCCTGCATTTTTTCCTCCGTTGAGAGCAACCGTTCCAACAGGAACTCCACTAGGCATTTGAAGAATTGATAATACTGAATCCCATCCGTCAATAGAGTTTCTTGATTTAATTGGAACTCCAATGACAGGAAGTGGCGTAATTGAAGCCATCATACCAGGAAGATGTGCTGCTCCACCAGCACCAGCTATAATTACTGTGTATCCATTTTTATGAGCATTTTTACCATATTCCATCATTTTTTCTGGAGTTCTGTGAGCAGATACTATATCAACATCATTTTCGATCCCGAATTCATTTAAAATATCGATTGCTTCTTGCATAATTGGAAGATCTGATTTACTTCCCATAATAACACCAACTTTTGCCATAATAATTATGTTTTTACTTTAATTAATTCTTTGATTTTTTTAGCTTTTTTTAATATATTTTCTAAATTAGAATCTAACACAGTAACATGTCCCATCTTTCTATTGGGTTTTGTTTTGCGTTTCCCATAAATATGAATTTTCACATTGTCAATTAACATAGCTTCTTTGATACCTTCATACACAACTTGACCTTCATAGCCCAATCCACCTACTAAGTTAATCATTATCGCATAAAAATTTGATTTTGAAGAGCCAAGTGGTAAATCTAGTATGGAATTAATATGCTGATCAAACTGAGAATTTACACAATTTTCAATTGAATAATGTGCGCTATTATGAGGTCTTGGAGCTACTTCGTTGATTAAAATTTCATTCTCGTTGGTTAAAAACATTTCAACTGCAAGCAACCCAACTTGTTTAAATGATTCGGAAACTTTTAATGCTATTTTTTTTGCTTTTTCATTTATTTCAGAACTTATTTGTGCAGGACATAACACATATTCAACTTGATTTGAAACCTCATTGAACATCATTTCAACTATTGGAAAAATTTCAATTTGCCCACTTTTATTTCTTGCTATAGTTGTAGCTAATTCTTTTTTAAATGGAAT